>SVGW01000018.1 GCA_015056125.1 Clostridiales bacterium
CTTCGCTTGATTATCTTTCCTCCGCCGGTCTGCGCGTGCTGCTATCTGCACAGAAAACCATGAATAAGCAGGGCGCTATGGTGGTGCGCAACGTGAATGAAACCATCGGCGAAATCTTTGACGTGACAGGCTTTTGCGATATTCTTACCATTGAATAACGCCTATGAAAAACAAGAAAACAAGAATCGCCCAGGCTTTCCAGCGGGGGCTGCTGGTGCTGGTAGCCATTGCATTTTTGGCCACCACGGCTTTCCTATGGCTGATTCAAACGCGGCTGTCGGAGAACAACGCCATCAGCCTGCTGGCGCTGAATCTATCGGACGTGCGGGAGGATATCATTGACGCATCGGATGAGAATCTTCTCGAACTGACAGAAAGTATTGCCTCCGATCTGAATGCTATAGAACACATTGATTCCGCCTGCTTGCCTGCGCTGATTGCTCAATATGACGTCACTGAGATCAACGTGATCGACCCAAACGGCTTCATCACCGCAACAACCTATCCCGATTTTATGAACTACAACATGCGCAGCGGCGACCAGTCCGCAGAATTTATGGTGCTGCTGGAAGGCCAGGATGCGTATGTGCAGGGCTACCGGCCCGTTTCCTACGATGCATCCATTTCCCGCAAGTACGGCGGCGCGGTGCTGGAGCGCGGCGGCTTTGTGCAGGTGGGCTACGGCGCGGAGCGCTTCCAGCGGGATATTGATGAATTCATTGTAGGGGTTACCCGCAACCGCCATGTAGGCGAGGGCGGCTGCATCATCATCGTGGATGAAAATTGGAATATTGTCAGCGATCGCTACGGCAACGAGGGCAAAAACCTGAATGTAACCGGCATCTGGATCGACTCCGCTTCCATGCCGGAAAACCAGGTATTCACGGCAGAAGTGTACGGCCAAATCTGCTACTGCATGTATCGGACCACCGAGGGCTACTGCATCGTGGCCGCGATGCCAAGAAGCGAGGCGGCCCTTTCCCGCAATGTATCCGTGGGCGTGACCACCGCCATGCAAATCGTAGTGTTTGCAGCTCTGTTTATCATGATTTTTATCCTGGTAAAGCGCCTGGTGGTCAATAATATCTATCAGATCAATGATTCCCTCTCCGCCATCACCGAGGGCAAGCTGGATACGGTGGTGGATGTTCGCTCCCACGTGGAATTTGACGATCTGAGCAACGATATCAACTCCACCGTAGATACCCTCAAGCGCTACATTGCCGATGCTGCCGCACGTATCGATGCAGAGCTTTCCTTCGCCAAGGCTATCCAGCATTCGGCGCTGCCGTCGATATTTCCGCCCTATCCGGACAAGAAGGAATTTGACATTCACGCAGCCATGTATACTGCCAAAGAAGTGGGCGGCGATTTTTATGATTTCTATTTCGTAGATGAGAATACCTTGGCCTTCCTCGTTGCGGATGTATCCGGCAAGGGCATCCCGGCGGCTATGTTCATGATGCAGTCCAAAGCCCTGCTCAAAAGCTGCGCCGAATCCAAAATGAGCGTGGAGCAGGTATTCACCACCGCCAATGAAAAGCTTTGCCAGGGCAATGACGCGGGCATGTTTGTCACTGCATGGATGGGCCTTCTGAATGTAAAGACCGGTGCGCTGACCTTCGCCAACGCCGGCCACAACCCGCCCCTTCTCAAGCGCGCCGATGGCAGCTTTGAGTGCCTCAGAACCCGGGCAGGCTTCGTGCTGGCGGGCATGGAGGGCATCCGCTACCGCAAGAACGAAATGCAATTGAACCCTGGCGATATCCTCTACCTCTACACCGACGGCGTGACCGAGGCCACCAATGAGAGCGAAAAGCTGTATGGCGAAGAAAGGCTGCTGAAGCTTTTGAACACTCATTCCTTTGCCTCTGCCCAAATCATCTGCGAAGCGGTGAAGGCGGATGTGGATGCGTTTGTAGGAAATGCGGAGCAATTTGACGATATCACGATGCTGTGCCTGCGTTACAACGGGGAGGTGGCTCCATGAAGGAGATAACCGTTGCCGCCACGGTAGAAAACATCAATACCGTTACCGATTTTGTGGAGGAGCAGTTGGAAGCCCTGGGCTGCCCCATGAAGGCCCGGATGCAAATCAATATCGCCATTGACGAGCTCTTTGGCAACATTGCTCACTATGCCTACGCGCCAGGCGTGGGCGAAGCCACCGTGCAGGTGGAGGCGGCGGAAAATAAGCGATTCGTTTCGATCACCTTCATCGACGGCGGCGTGCCCTATGACCCGCTGGCTGCCGCCGACCCGGATACCGGCCTTTCCGCAGAGGAACGCGATATCGGAGGCTTGGGCATCTACATGGTGAAAAAGAGCATGGACGCCATCGCTTATCGCTATGAGGGCGGCAAAAATATCCTCACAATCCGGAAAAAAATCGGCGATTGAAAAATGCTGCAACAGGCTTTTGATAGGCATATATTTGCGGTTACAAATTTAGATTTTGCATTGAGAAGAGGACTTTTATAAAGCGAATCATTGCCGCCATATGCTTATCTTCCTGCGCCATGGCGGATGAAGCAGGAATGACCGCCGAACTGGCGCTTACCAAGGATGATGAGGACAACGTAATTTGGAGCCAAGCGGCTTACAGCTTCCTGGACGACTACTGGACTGCTCCCGACACCGTGAATCCCAGTCTCTGGGAAAACACCAAGAACAGCCATGCCTACGGCCTGTTTGAAGTCTGCCCGGACATCTATCAGGCGTGCTGCTGGTGTATGAAAATACCCATCACGATGATGCGGACGTATCCATCATCTGCCCAAAGAATACGCTTTTATACATTATCACCAATAATCAGAAGGGGTTATCCGCGCTGCCCATGGAAGGCAATACATCGCTGATCACCCTGCTTTGCCAGAGCATGAACCAATTTCCAATGAGCGGCATCATGCCCTTCAATATCGTAGAGCCCTGAAAGCGAAATCGGCAACGCAGAAAAAATCCGGCGGATGACAGGAAATGAAGATTTATACAAGCGATATTACTCAAATGAACGATTTGCCCGGCTCCGGGCTGCTGACGCAAGCGCGCCGGGAGCGGATGCTGCGGTATTATCAGCTTTCCGATCAGGCGCGCTGCCTGGTTGCCGGCCTGATGCTCAGAAAAGTTTTGGGGGAAGAACAGGCGCAGCGGATTGCCGCCACAGCATTGGGAAAGCCCTATCTGCCCGGCGGCCCGCATTTTAGCCTTTCCCATTCGGGAAGCAAGGTGGTTCTGCTGGTGGATGCCCAGGAAGCCGGCGTGGATGTGGAGCAAATTGCGCCCTATCCCGAGATTGTGGCGCGCCGGGTCTTTACGCTCCGGGAACAGGCATGGCTCAAAAAACAAAAAGGCCATGAGGCTTTCTATCGGCTTTGGACCGGCAAGGAAAGCATCATGAAGGCACTGGGCCAGGGGTTCCATCTGCCGCCGGAAAGCTTTGAAATTTTGCCAGACAGCGCCGGGCCCAACTGGGTGCAGGGAGAGGCATGGTATTTAAAATGGCAAAATTTAGATAATCATATGCTGTGCTGTGCCTCGTCCATCCCGGATGCGCAGCCAGAAATGATTCACTTATCCCGCGAGGTGCTTTTGGAATAAACGGATAGGAGCCTGTTTTTCCGCGCATCCGGAATGCACGCACATCCCGCCGGAAGCGCCTTTCACCTTAACAACAATATAGAAGGGGGCTTGCCCATGTATTTGGATTTATTTGAAAAATCGGTTCAGGCGTATTCCACCAAGCCTGCGCTCTGCTTTGAAGGCGCTTTTATGAGCTATGCGCAGCTTGACCGGGAAAGCAGCCGGGTGGCCTGCGCCCTGGCCGCCTGCGGCGTTGGGCGTGGGGATATCATTGTGATCCGCCTGCCGCGTGGTTTTGAAGCCGTGGCCGCCATGATTGGCGTAATGAAGGCAGGGGCCGCCATCTGTGTGGTGGAGGAAGGCTATCCCCAGGATCGCATTGACTTCATCATTTCGGATACAATGGCAAAGATTATTATTGACGGCCCTTTTATGGCTTCCCTGCCTGAAAACATAGCGATGGATCTGCCAAAGGCGCAAAGCAATG
Source organism: Clostridiales bacterium (assembly GCA_015056125.1). Lineage (GTDB taxonomy): Bacteria > Bacillota > Clostridia > Christensenellales > Aristaeellaceae > RUG563. Next base: position 4,067 of record SVGW01000018.1, read on the forward strand.
ATCCTGCAATCGTTGTATACACCTCCGGCTCCACCGGAAACCCCAAGGGCGTTGTAAATCCCCACCGTGCGCTCTCCATGGCAGTGCGCAACAGCGTGCTGATCCGTACTGCTCAGGATATCTTCCTGTCTGCAGCCTCATTCTCCTTTATCGCCGTCGCGCTGGAAATCTTTACGCCCCTCACGCTGGGCGGCACAATCCATATTGCCGGGGACAACCTGCGCAGGGATGCACAGGCACTTGCAGATTATGTGTGCCAGCATGGCATTACCACCGCCTTCTTCCCGCCGCAAATGGCGCGTATCGTCCTGCCGCAGCTGGAAGATCAGCTTTTAAGCATGGTTGTCGCCTCTGAACGGGTGGTCAATCTGTACAGCAACAGGGTGCGCATTTTCAATCTTTACGGCTGCAGCGAAACCTGCAGCACACTGACCTGCTTTGAAATCAACCGTTCGTATCCCGACGGCACGCCCATCGGCAAACCCTGTGCCGGTAGCCGTGTGTATATTCTGGATGACGAGGGCAATCTGCTCCCCGACGGGCAGGAGGGCGAAATCTGCGTGAGTGGTCAGATTGCCAGCGGCTATCTGAATCTGCCGGAGCTGACGGCCGAGCGCTTCATCCCCAATCCCTTTTCCCAGGGTGAGGACGATCAGATTCTCTTCCGAACCAACGATATTGGCCGCATCAATGAAAATGGCCAATTGGAATATGTGCAGCGCAAGGATTGGATGGTGAAGGTGCGCGGCTACCGCGTGGAGCCCGGTGAAATCGAAGCGGCCATCGTGCGCTCTACACCGGCTGAGCAAGCGGTGGTAAAGGGCTTTACCAATGCCCTGGGCGAAACCAGCCTCTTTGGCGTGTATACCGCTCAATCGCCCCTCTCCCCTGAGGCGATTGTATCAGCCATTGGCGCCTTCCTGCCCTCCTATATGATTCCCGCTTTCCTGGAGCAGGTGGATCGGCTGCCGCTCAATCCCAACGGCAAGGTGGATCGAAAAAACATTTTGCCGCCGGATATTGCCAAATTCAAGGCCCCCTATCAGGCGCCTGAAAACGAGCGGGAGCAGGCCATCTGCGAGGCATTCAGGCAAGTAATTGGCCTGGAGCAGGTGGGGATACTGGATGATTTCAATCTCATTGGCGGCGATTCCATTTCCGCCGCAAAGGTGCAGGCGGCGCTGCCCGGCCTGGGCATTTCCACCAGCGATATTCTCAGCCTGGGCACGCCCCAAAAATTGGCTGCGCACAACCTGGCGGGCAAGCTGGAAAAAGCGGCGCCCCGCAAAATATGGCCGCTCACCTTCACTGAGCGCCAAATGGCCACCGAGCAGGGCATGAACCCCGATTCCGTTGCCTATAACATCAATTCTCTGGCCCTTCGCATAGAGGGCACATTCCATGCAGATAAGCTCGAAGAAGCGCTGAATGCCCTCTGCGAGCGCCATGCCGTGCTGCGCTCCTATTATCCCATGAACGGCGGCGAATATGAGCACCGCATCCGGGAAAAGATGCCCCTTTCCATTGCACGCCGCGCTTGCGCTGCCGATGATGTGATTGGCATCATCGAAGCGGAAAACCGGCCCTTTGATCTTGCCGGCGATCCCCTTGTGCGTTGCCAGCTCTTTGATCATGGCGGCAATCTCTATACGCTTCACTTCTGCTTCCATCACATCATCATGGATGGAAGCAGTTGGCCCGCCTTTGAAAGCGAATTATTCTCCCTTTATCGCGGCGAAGCGCTGCCGCCCTTGGCATTTGATCATCAGGATTATGCCGTGTGGCAGGCGGAACACGCCGATCTGCGCGCCCAGGAGGCCGCTTTCAAAGATATGTTTCAAGAGGGCGTGCCCGAAAACGAGATGCCCACCCATGCCTCCCGCCCGGATACATTGCCCTATGCGGATACCGATCTTGTGCGCATGATCTCCAGCCAAAAGCTCTCCGGCGCTGCCAAGCGCCTTGGCACCACCCAGTACGGCTTGCTTCTCAGCGTGCTTGGCATGACCCTTGGCAAATACAGCGCAAGCGAGGACGTGATCGTGGGCACCGCCATGAGCGGCCGCACACTGCCCGAGCAGGAAAACATGATCGGCATGTTTGTCAACACCCTTCCCCTGCGCATGAAGCCCATAGGCGATATGCCCCTCAAGGCCTTTGCCCTGGAAACAGCGAAGGCCATCCGCACCGTAAAAGCGAACCAGACCTATCCCTTTGAAAGGCTGGTTCCCTTGCTTGCGCCGGATCGGAATGCTTCCCGTGCCCCAGTATTCGATGTGATTTTTAACTACCTGCCCGAGCAGCCCGTACCTGTGCTGGATGGCGCCCGGGTCAGCTATCTGCCTGTGAAGGGACAGGCGCTGCAGATGGATCTGGTGCTGGAAGCCCTGCAGGAAGGGGAAAATACCCGGCTTGTGCTCTCCTATTCCAGAAAACTCTATGATGATTCTGTTGCAGAAAACTTCCTGGAGCAGTTCCTGACCACCCTGGAGCGCTGCTGCGATCTGGATGGCGATACGCTGCTGGCGGATCTTTGCGAGCTTCCTCCGCGCCAATATCGCCAGATCGTGTGCGATTTTCCCGGCGAACGCGTGAAAGGCTGGCAGGGCAAAACGATGATCTCCCTGTTTAGCGAGCAGGCAGCCAAAACCCCTCAAAATTCCGCCGTTGTATTTCAAGGCAAATGCCTTACCTACGCTCAGCTTGATGATATCACCAACCGCCTGGCTGCCCATCTGATTTCCCTGGGCGCAGGGAAGGGCGGCGTGGTAGGCGTGATGGTCAGCCGCGGCATGATGATGCCTATCGGTGCGCTCTCTGTACTCAAGACGGGCGCCGCCTATCTGCCCATGGACCCCAGCTATCCCTCCGATCGGCTGCAGTATATGCTTGAGGATGCAGGCGTTCGCATCCTGCTGTGCGATCCTGCGCTTGCGGGCAGGGTTCCGGATTTCACCGGCGTGATTGTATCCAGCACTGATGTGGGCGCGCTTCCCGCCGCAGCGCCCGTGCCCGATCAATCCCGTCCGGAGGATCTGTTTATCCTCCTTTACACCTCCGGCACTACTGGCAAGCCCAAGGGCGTAATGCTCACCCACAATAACCTTGTAAATTATACGCATTTTTACGCATCCGCCTACGGCATTTGCGAAACCGATCGTATTCCCGCTTACGCCAGCTTTGGCTTTGACGCCAATATGATGGATATGTATCCCACCCTCCTCACGGGCGCATGCTTGCATGTGCTGCCGGAGGAGATGCGTCTGGATCTGCCCGGCATCCGGGATTACTTTGAAGAAAACCAAATTACCGTTGCTTTCCTTACCACGCAGCTGGGCCGACAGTTTGCCGAGAGCATGCGCGTTTCTTCCCTGCGCGCCCTTTCCGTGGGCGGCGAAGCGCTGGTTCCCCTGAATCCCCCGCCCTTTGATCTTTTTAACCTCTACGGCCCCACTGAATGCACCGTGGCCTGCACTCGCCAAAGGGTGGACCGGCTCTATGATCGCGTGCCCATTGGCAAGCCCACGCCCAATACGGCGCTCTATGTGGTGGATAGCCGCGACCGGCTTGCGCCCGTTGGGGTAGCCGGCGAATTGTGCATTTCCGGTGGGCAGGTGGCCGCCGGCTACCTTAACCGCCCGGATCTTACGGAAGAAAAATTCGTTCCCAATCCCTTTAGCAATGATCCGGCTTTTTCCCGCATGTATAAGAGCGGCGATGTGGTGCGCTATTTGCCCGATGGCACCATTGATTTTGTGGGTCGCCGTGATTTTCAGGTCAAAATCCGGGGCTTCCGAGTGGAATTAACCGAGATTGAAGGCCGCATCCGCGCCTTTGCAGGGATTCGCGATGCCGCCGTGATCGCCCAGGAGGATGCCGGCGGCGGCAAGCGTGTTGTAGCCTATGTTGTTTCCGATGCGCCGGTTCACATCAAGGCGCTGAACGCTTTTATCGAGGAAGAGCTGCCCCCTTACATGGTGCCCGCAGCGACCATGCAGATTGAGCGCATTCCCCTCAACCAAAACGGCAAGGTCAACCGCAGGGAGCTTCCGCGCATTCAGATTCAGGCGGAGGAAAGCATCCCTCCGCGCACCGATATGGAGAAGGCGATCTTTGAAGTGGTTGCCGGCGTGCTCAAGACGGAGGCTTTCGGCGTGACCACCGATTTAATGTACGCCGGCCTCAATTCCCTTTCTGCGATCAAGGCGGCTGCCCTGATTACCGAACGCACGGGGAAAAACCTGCGCACCATGGAATTGATGCGCGAAAAGACTATAGAAAAAATTGCCGTCCTGCTTGATAAAAGCAGCGCCTACGAAGCCAAATCCTACGAAAAGCGCGAATACTATCCCCTCACCCAGAATCAGCTGGGGCTCTATTTCGCATGCATCAAGGATCCTGGCACACTGGTATACAATATTCCTTTTGAAATCACCTTTGGCCCGGATACCGATGCCCAACAGCTTCTTGAAAGCGTTCAGCGCGTGGTAAACGCGCACAAGTACATGAAGACCCACTTTGCGCTCCGGGACAACGAGCCTGTGCAGTTGCGGCAGGATGAGCTTGCGATTGATATTCCCATAATCACCTGCACAGAGGAGGAATATGAAGCGAAAAAGGCGGCCTTCGTTCGCCCCTTCTCCTTCTTTGAAGGGCCGCTGCTGCGCCTTGAAATCTGCAGAACGCCCCATGGCATACGGATGCTTTGCGATTTCCACCACATGATCTTTGACGGCGGCTCCATGGATATTTTCCTCCAGGATCTTTCCGCTGCCTATCGGGGGGAAGCGCTGCAGGCGGAAGCCTTTTCCAGCTTTGATCTGGCGCTGCTTGAGCAGGAAAGCGCCCAGGGAGACGCCCTTGCCCTGGCGAAAGCCTTCTTCCACCAGCGCCTGGGGGATGGCGAAGGGGCCACCCTCTTCCCCACAGACAGCCCGGCCGGCAGCGCAGGCCTCCCCCGCAGCGTGCACGCTAAAATCAGCAAGAGCAGCGTAGCGGACGCCATCAAGGGCCAAAGCATCACTGCCTCCAATCTCTTCCTGGCTGCCACCTCGCTCGTGGCCGGGCGCTTTGCCTCCACCCGCGATGTGCGTATTGCTTCCATCACCAATGGCCGCGAAGGCGTGTATGTGCAGCGCAGCATCGGTATGCTGGTTAAAACCCTGCCCGTCGCCCTGAAAATGAATCCAGACGATACCGCGTCCGCCTGCCTGCATAGCGTGCAGCAGGAGATGACCGATGTGCTTTCCCATCAGGCCTATTCCTATTTGCAGGCCGCCTCCGACTATGGCTATAACAGCCAGATGCTGTATGCCTATCAGGGCGGCGTGGTTTCCGATTATTCTGTGGAAGGCACCCCGATCGCCCTCACTCCGCTTGGGCTAAATCGCGCCAAATTCCCGATCTCCATTAATATTCAGGAGGATGCACAAAGCTTCACCGTGGAAGCGGAGTATGATGATTCCCTCTATGCCGAAGCCACCATGCGCACCCTGGCGCAGTGCATCGCCTATACCGCGGGTCAACTGGCCTGCAAGCCGGAGGAGCGCATTGGCGCAATGTGCATCTGCACTGGGGAGCAGCGTGCGCTGGTTCAGTCCTTTGGCCAAAAGCCGGAGAGCATGCCATCAGGAGCGCTCCATCAGCTCTTTGAGGCTTGGGCCATGCGCACCCCGGAGCAGCCTGCGCTTATTGCCAGGGATGCCCAATTCACCTTTGCCCAGCTCAACGCCCGGGCCAATGCATTGGCCCACAGCCTGCTTTCTCTGGGCGTGCAGCCGGAGGATCGAATCGCCTTCATGCTTCCCCGCGACAGCCGCATTCTCATATCGATGCTGGGCATCATCAAGGCAGGGTGCGCCTATATCCCGGTGGATCCGGAATACCCCCGTGAGCGCGTGGAGCACGTGCTCAGCGACAGCGGCGCTCGCTTTATCCTCACCAATGGGGATTCGCCGCTGGCAAACAGCCTTCATATAGACGATCTGCTGCTTTGCGAAAACACCGAAAACCCCGGGCTGCCCATCCATAGCAACCGGCTGTGTTACATCATCTACACCTCCGGCTCCACAGGAAAACCCAAGGGCGTGATGCTCACCCACGGCGGCATCGTCAATTATGTGCTGGATGATCCCCAGAATCGCCATGTACATGCACTGGTGGAAAACAGATGCATCATGGCCTCTGTGACCACGGTGAGCTTTGATATGTTCCTCAAGGAGGCCTTCACCACCCTGATGAACGGCCTGACCTTGGTGCTGGCAGATGATGAGCAGGCCAAAAACCCGGATCAGCTGGCCGCGCTCTTTCGCAAGACCGGCGCCAACGCCTTTAACGCCACCCCTTCGCGCATGCTGCAGTATATGGAATTGCCCGATATGAAGCAAGCGCTTGCCCAGTGCAAAGTGATCATGGCCGGTGGCGAAGGCTATCCGCCTGCACTGTACAGAAAGCTCCGGGAAATAACCGATGCCACGCTGATTAATACCTACGGCCCCACTGAAATCACCGTTTCTTCCAATGGTAAGCTCCTTGAAAGCGAACGCATCACCATCGGCGCGCCGCTCAAGGGCGTTGTGGAGGAAGTAATGGATATAGAGGGTCATCCGCTGCCGGTGGGCTTTACGGGGGAATTGTGGATCGGCGGAAACGGCGTGGCCCGGGGCTACTTTGGCAATCCCGAAATGACCGCCCAGCGCTTTGTGGAGCACGGCGGCATGCGCTGGTATAAATCCGGCGACGTGGCCCGCTGGACGGAAGATGGCGAAATCGTGATCCTTGGTCGAAACGACGGCCAGATCAAGCTGCGCGGCCTGCGGATTGAACTGGGTGAAATTGAAAATGCCATCCGCGCTGTGGCTGAAATTCGCAGCTGCGCCGTGTTGGTTAAAAAGCTGCACGGGCAGGATCACCTTTGCGCCTATTATAGCGCCCAGCGCGATCTGCCGGCGGAGGAGCTGCGCGAAATTTTGCTCCGTTCGCTGACCAAATATATGGTGCCCACGGCTTACCTGCAGATGGATTGCCTGCCCATGACGCCAAACGGAAAAATTGACCGAAAAGCCCTTCCCGATGCGAAACTGATGCAGCGCCAGGAATATGAGCCGCCGCGCAATGAAAACGAGCAGATCCTCTGCGATATTTTTGCCGGCATTCTGCATCTTGATCGCGTTGGTGCCACAGATAATTTCTTTGATATGGGGGGCACCTCCCTTCTGGTTACGCAGCTGACCATTGATGCGGCAGCAAAAGGCATGGCGCTGAGCTATGGCGATGTGTTTGCCAATCCCACTCCCCGTGAGCTGGCAGCCCTCGGCCAGACGCCCAAAGAAAAGGCGGATCAGCATCTGATTGAAGATTATGATTACGCACCCATTCACACCCTGCTGGAAGAAAATACGCTGGATGCGCTTCGCATGGGTGAAATGCATGCTCTTGGCAACGTATGCATCACAGGCGCTACGGGCTTCCTGGGCATTCATGTGCTGCGCGCCTTCCTGCAAACGGAAAAGGGCACTGCTTTCTGCGTGGTTCGCGGAAGGAAGCAGCTCAGTGCCGAAAAGCGCCTTCGCAGCATGCTGGCCTATTACTTTGGCGGGGATGAACTGCCCTTCAACGGCAAAGCTTTCCTGGATGCGCTGGATGAACTCATGGGCAGCCGAATCGTGGTAATCGATGGCAACATCACAGATCCCGCACTTTATCAGGCCCTGGATGCGCTGCCCATTGACACCTATATCAACTGCGCAGCCAATGTGAAGCATTTCTCCGCCGGAACGGATATTGAAGACGTCAACTTAGGCGGCGTAAAGCTGGCCCTTGACTTTTGCAAAGGGAAGCGCTGCCGCTTTGTGCAGGTATCCACCGCCAGCATTGGTGGAATGAGCGTAAACGGCCAGCCCCTTGAAACAGAGAAGCTGGATGAACGCATGCTCTACTTTGGCCAGGATCTATCCAATAAATATGCCGGCAGCAAATTCCTTGCAGAGCGCGCTATTTTGGAAGCGGCGCTTCAGGGCCTGGATGTGAAGATCATGCGTGTGGGCAATCTGATGGCTCGCGATGCAGATGGCGAATTCCAGGCGAATTTCCGCACCAATAATTTCCTCAGCCGCCTCAAGGCCTATCACCTCGTTGGCGCGATCCCCTATGAAGCCATGGGGATGAGCACCGAATTTGCCCCCATCGATTATACGGCGCTATCTGTGCTGTTGCTGAGCAAAACGCCCAAGGCATGCCGCGTCTTCCATCCGTATAACGATCATGACGTATTCCTTGGCGATGCCGTTTCCGCGCTTGCCAAGCAAGGCATCGTTATCGAGCCCTGCGAGGCCTGTGAATATGAGCGCAGATTCAGCGAAGCCATGCGCGATCCCCAAAAGGCGAAGCACCTCAATGCACTCATCGCCTATCAGGAGCATGGCAAGAGAATCGTGCCCATCAAATCCGTCAACAGCTACACCTCACAAGTGCTGCTGCGCCTGGGCTTTATGTGGCCCATCACGTCCGAACAATATCTCAGTCAGTTCTTTGTGATGATGAAGGGCCTGGGCTTCTTTGATCATGACAGTGCGCTTTAAGAAGGGGGCGGTAAACCGTGTATGAAAGAACGGGCAAATTGATCCGTGAAAAATTCAGGGAATATCTGCTTCCCACCGTCATGACCTCCATGGCGGTATCCATGGCATCGGTGGTGGACGGCGCCATCGTAGGAAATCTGCTGGGAGATGTGGCCCTGGCTACCGTTGGCCTTGCCGGCCCCATCATTTTCTGCATCAACCTGATTTATATGCTCTTTGGAATTGGCGGGCTTACCTGTGCCTCCATTGCCAGAGGCAAGCGCGAAATGCATCAGGCCAACCTGATCTTCACCCTTACGATCGGTATGGGCGTAGGAGTGATGCTGGTATTCTCTTTGGCCATGCAGTTCATCATGCCATCGCTTTCTCTTTCCTTGGCTGGAAATGATGCGTTGCTTGCCTCCATGCTGGAAAGCTATCTCAGGCCGCTGGTTTTTACCGGTCCTGCCCTGATGTTTTCCTCCGGCATGGCGCTGTTCATTCGCACCGATGGTCAGCCCAAGAGTTCCGCCCTGGTCGTTATCATCGCCAATGCGGTCAATCTGGTATTTGACTATGTGCTGATCCGCTTCTTCCACGTTGGCATCTGGGGTGCAGGCTTTTCTACAACGCTGGGCTATGTGGCCGGTGCGGCCATTGTGCTTCCGTATCTGTTTTCCCAAAAACGCAATTTCCGCTTTGTGCGCCCCGGTAGGGAAAGCCTGCGAACGCTTGGAAATATCCTGGGAACCGGCCTGCCCAAAGCCCTGATTCAGGTTGCCAATATTCTTCGCTCGCTGGCGCTCAATTCCATCATCATCAGTTTTCTGGGGTCAATCGGCATGTCCGTGATGACCGTATGCATCAATGTGCAGATGATTTCCAATATTTTTGTCGGCGGCGTATCCGATGCTCTTTTGCCCATTGTGGGCACGCTTTTTGGAGAAAGAGACAGCTATGGCATCCGGCAAACCATGAAGAGCGCGCTCACTGTGCTTGCCGCTTCCTGCGCAGCGCTGCTAGCGCTTCTGCTGCTTGCCCCGCAGCTCATGGGTATGGCCTTTGGCATGAATTCCGCCCAAGGAATGGCCGCGCTTAAACCGGCACTGCGCCTGTTTGCCCTGTATTTGCCCTTTGACGCAGCCATTCAGCTGCTTCAAAACTTCTATACCACCACCGGTCGCAAGCGGATGGCCTCTGCCATGGTGATCATGAATGGCTTGATTTTTGTGCTGCCCTTTGCCTTTCTCCTGGCCCATGCCGCGCCCGATTTTTTCTGGCTCTGCTATGCCTGCTCGGGGGCTGCTACGCTGCTGGTGACAGCCGCCGTATGCAAGCGCATACAGAAAAAAGAGCGACTTGGCAGCGTACTGCTGCTCCGGGAAACCAATGATCGTGATATCCGATACGACGTGACCATCAAGGCAACTGCGCAGCAAGCAACGGGCTTATCAGCGCACCTCATCGCCTGGTGCACCAAGCAGGGATTGGATGCGCGCATGGCCAACAGGGTGGGCGTGGCCATGGAAGAGATGGCCGTCAGCACTGCGCATTATGCCCATGGCGGAAGCGACAAAGGGGTGATTGACGTAGCCATTCGCCTGACCGATGAAACGCTTGAAATTCGGCTGCGCGACAATGGCCAGGCTTTCAATCCGGTGGAATATATTGCAGATGAAAATGACGGCTGCATCACCGATGGCGTCCGCCTCATCCGGCAATTGGCAAAGAGCATCGATTATGCCCGTCAGTTAGGCTTTAATACCACGGTCATCACCTTTTCCCGTATGCCAAAAAAGCCTTGACGCTTTGGATCGTATCTGTATTGTTGCGAGGCTTACCCTTGCTTTCATTGAAAGCATGAAATCACTGACAAAGTCAATGCTTGGGCAGACTGAGACAAACCCTGCAAGTCAAGGCGGCGAGGCTGCAAAAAAGGGAGCTTACATCACGGTAAGTGACCGCATTTTGCTGCCAACGCCAACACAGAAAGCAAAAATGGCCGCATGCTTGCAGCCATTTTTGCGTTTGCTGGGTTTGTCAGCAGCCTGCATGCTTTCGTTGGAAGCATGTTTTTTTACGGCCTTTTATGCAGAACATTGTGGATAACGCAATAGAAAATGTCAATTTCCCGATACTGGAATGTATTGCATTTTTCGTCAAGCCAGGGTATGCTATATATATCCATCAACGTTTTTTGCAAGGAGGATATATCCTATGCCCTGTATTCCCAAGCCCGAATTCCCCCGCCCGGAAAAAAGGCGTGAAAGTTGGCTGAATCTCAATGGCAACTGGCAATTTGAATTATTTGCCGAAGGAAATGAAGAAGCGGAAAAGCAATTTAGCAAAAACAGAAATTCGTATTCCCGCGTAATCCGGGTGCCCTTTTCCTGGGTGAGCCCCTTAAGCGAAGTGGAAGAAAATGTGGCCGGCATCGGCTGGTATCGCCGGGAAGTGGAATATGCCAAAAAGGGCCGGGTTTTCTTGTGCTTTGGCGCGGTGGATTACAAGACCGATGTATATGTAAATGGCAGCCTGGCCGGCCATCATCAGGGCGGCTATTCCTATTTTGAAGTGGAAGCCACCGCCCTTTGGCGGGAAGGCAAAAATACCGTGGAAGTGCGCGCCGAGGATTACCGCCGGGAAACCCAGCTCTATGGCAAGCAGGGCTATGGCGAAATTCAAGGCATCTGGCAAACCGTGTGGTTGGAGGACCGGCCCCAAAGTTATATCCGGGATTTTCGGATCACCACCCGGATCTGCGGCGATGTAATGCTGGATATCTGCGCGGATGCTCCGGATGGGGATACCATTTCCGCCTGCTTTGAAGGCCATTGCGCCAGCGCCAAGGTAGAAAAGGGAAAGGCGAATATCCTTCTGCACATTGACAATCCCCATCTCTGGTGCCCGGGCGATCCCTACCTTTATGAAGGCAAATTGCAGCTGGGAGACGACCAGGTGTTCACCTACTTTGGCGTGAGGGAAATTTCCTGCGAAAAAGTGGATGGACGGGGGTATAAATGGATTCTGCTCAACGGCAAGCCCATCTATCTCCAGGGCACCCTGGATCAGGCCTTCCATCCGCAGGGCCATTTCACCTATCCCACCGATGATGATATGTATCAGGAGGCCTTTAGGCTCAAGCGCCTGGGGCTGAACATGGTGCGCATCCATATCAAGCCGGAAGAGCCCCGCAAGCTTTACTGGATGGATAAGCTGGGCATTCTGGTGATGGCGGATATTCCCTGCTTCTGGGGCCCGCCCATTTTGGAGGCCAAGGAAGCCTACGAAAACGAAATGCCCGAAATCATGCAGCGGGATCTGAATCACCCCGCCATTTTTGCCTGGGTGGTGTTCAATGAAAGCTGGGGCCTGCTGGATAAGGAAAAGGAAGAAAAGGTATACAGGAAAGAAACCCAGGAATGGGTGCGCAGCATGTATCATAAGGCCAAGGCTATTGATCCTGAGCGTATTGTGGAGGATAATTCCCCCTGCCGCTATGACCATGTGGAAACCGACCTGAACACCTGGCATTTCTATCTGAACACCTATCCCGTGGTGAGGGATCATATCCGCAAGATCGTTGAAAACACCTACCCCGGCTCGGAATTTAACTATATCGGCGGCAACAAGCAAACCGACGCGCCCTTGATGAACAGCGAATGCGGCATGGTGTGGGGGGTGGAAAATTCCGCCGGCGACAGCGATCTGGCCTGGCAGTACCACTACATGCTCAATGAATACCGGCTCCACGAAAAGATCTGCGGCTTCGTATTCACCGAATTCCACGATGTGGTGAATGAATTTAACGGCTACTATCGCATCGATAACAGCGATAAGGATTTTGGCTATCAGGACCTGTGCCGGGGCATGACGATACGGGATCTGCATGCGGATGATTTTGTGGCCACCGACTGCCCGCCCATGCAGAGTGTAAACGCGGGGACCAAAGTGAAAATTCCCTTGGTGCTTTCCAGCTTTTCTGATAGGCACCATCAAGAAAACTGCAAAATCGCCTGGGAGCTTTGGCACGATGGCCTCCGGGGCCGCGTAACCGATGACAGCGGCGAAATGGCCTTACCTCCCTTTGGCTACGGCGCCACTGCTCTTGGTGATCTGGAAGTGATCATGCCCACGGAAAACGCCGCTCCCGTGCTTTCCCTGTATCTCATGGACAGCCAGGACAGCGTGATCTCCCGCAATTTTGTGGCCTTTGACGTGCAGGCAAAGCTTCCTGAAAACATGATCGAAGTGCCCGTATGCCAAGGCAAGGCCAGCGGCTTTGAGCCGGTGTGGAAGGCCCTGGTGGATGATAAACTGTGCCTGGGCGGCGCAGGTGAAGTGAGCTATGATATCGCGCTGCCTGGCGGGCTCATCCGGGATATCACGCTGCACATGGAGGCCGGGGCCAAGCGAGTGCTGAAAAAGGACTGCAAGGAAGTGGGCGCAGCGGAGCCTGATCTGGGCTTTATGCGGGGTTACCTTGTGGACCGGGGCGCTTTTGAAAATTCCTATTGGATGACGGATGAAAGCCGCTTCCCATCGGATGTGGAAGTGCTGGTAAACGGCGAAGTGATTCGGGAAATGCATCTTGAAAACGACTGGGCCGATGCTCGGGGCATGCTCAGCTGGCATCGGCAGCCCCAGGAGCGCCATCTAGATGAAGCCGGCTCCTACGGAGAACAGCAGCATATCCCCATTCCCAGCCGCCTGCTCAGCGGCATTGCCAGGGATGGCCGCTTCACCCTCACCTTCCGGGTAAAAGCTAAGGGCGGATTGGCCCTCTACGGGCGCAATTGCGGGCGCTATCCCTTTGGCCTTTTGGTAGAAGTAAACTGATGGACCAAGCAGGGGCCTCCGCGGCCCCTGTACCCCACCCCATAGGAGATCCTCCCTGGACTCCGGTATGCGATGGAGTGGCTTATAGCGCCTTGGTTTTTCCGCAAGAAGCTTGAGGAAACGGAAAAGCAATTTCACGGGCACAAAGAAAACGAGAAAATGCCGGGAGAGAAAGCAAGCTTTCTCCAACCGGCATTTTTCTCGTTTTCCCGGATGCATAGCATCCGGCTGGCGGCAATTTGCCAACCTGTCCGTGGGCGATAAGCGTTCCTTCTGCTGCACCGGCACATTGCTTTTAAATGGCGATTGCAATATCCGGAGGATGGGTCCAGGGACAACGTCCCTGGCGGGGCGAGGGGCAGCGCCCCATGATTCCCCTTCCCCGCTCAGTTGCAGGGTTCCTTGCTCATTTCCAGCACCAGTTCGCCGCCCTGCATCATTTCGGTTACAGCAAAGGCCATGGTGGAAAGGACTTTGCCATGGAGCAGCGCTTTCTTTACATAGATGCCCTCGCCCACCCTGCGCACGGTGAAATCCTTGCCATTGGCCAAATGCATCACGGCTTTTTGCAGCCTGGGGGTGCCGATATACATCAGATTCTGGCCGCTGGCTGGGAAAATACCCATCACATTCCACATATACAGGCTGCTCAACCCGCCGGAATCGTTATTGCCGGGCAGGCCGCCCCGGCCCTCGGTGAACATGTATTCGCAGCCTGCATGGATCACTTCGCACAGCCGGTCGTGGCGATCGGCATAGTAATAAGAATAGGGGGTTTCCATATCGGTTTCATTATTGAAGCCTTCAAATTTGCCCGCTTCCGGATTGGTGGTATCAAAGCCAAAGAATTGATCCAGCAGCTTGGCATAGCCTTCCTTGCCCCCGGCGATATCCAAACGGGTATCCATATCATGCATCAGGCGGAAAGAATAATTCCAGTTATTTCCTTCATAGAAGAAACCCTCATTGGAAAGCAGTCCCGTTTTCCTGTCAAAGGCAGCGGTCCATTTTTTCGCCAGCTCCCGGCACACCTTTTCCAGTTCCTCATCCCCTGCGGCCTTGGCCAGTTCCGCTGCGGCATTGCAGCCGTCCGCCACGTCCACATTATGAGCATACATCTGGCAAAGGCCCGTTTGCTTATACTGGGTCAATTTATCATCGGGCAGAATATCCCGGCGCAGCGCCCGGTTCACTTCGCCAAGATCCATCTTCACGCCCCGGTAATAGGCGTCCACCAACACAAATTCTGAAAGCATGGAGGCCTGGGTGCTCAAATCCTGGGTAATTTCATGCTTATTGAGCATCAGGCAGTGGGGCAACACGCCATAATTCCGGGAAATGGCGGTGATGGTGCGCACCAGGCGTTCGCTAAGCTCAGGATACAGGCTCATCAGCAGGGGCGTCTGGGTCTTATACTGATCCCAGAGGGTGGCCAGATCCAGAATGCAGGCTTCTTCATCGTCATACCAGCAGCTGTCCCCCGTCCAATCGCTGGGTTTCACCAAAGTATGATAATAGTTGGAATAGAAAATCCTCTTTTCTCGCTCATTGTTTGCTTCAATCTCCACATAGGAAAGGGCCTTTTCCCAAGCATCCTCGGCCTGCTGGGCCAGCAGATCAAAATCCTGATTCAGCTCATCCATGCCCTTGGCCGCCGTTTCAAAGGAACGGGGAGAAAGGCCCAGCGCCATGCGCACCTGGCCGGCAGGCAGATCGGTAAAGATGCAGCCGTTATCCCATTTTTTCGCCTTGCTGCCGGGACAGCGCACCTGGAATTTGATCTCCACCCCGTGCAGGATCGCTTTGCAGCGCACGGTATCCTCCTCAATAATCTCGCATTCCATACCGCCGCAGGGCGTGATGGCGGGAATCACGCCGTCATGAGTGAAATCGACGGCGATGCTGCCCCCTGCCTTGGGGAAAGTATAGCGATGATGGGCCGCCCAGGGGGTCACCGTCATTTCCCCACGGATGCCCCGCTCCCGCATGGTTACGGCATAGTAGCCGGGGCGGCCACTTTCATCTTGCATCATATCAGGCTCCAGGCCCTTTTCCAAATCATCCCCGAAAAAGGGCACGGTCACTGCATAGTTGTAGTAGGTGCGGATGGCGCCGGTGCCGGAATCGTGAAGATGGGCAAAGCCGCGGATGGTGCCTTCCTCCATGATAATGGGCACCTTCACCGGCCCCGCGCCGCTGTTCATGCCGATATTGCCGTAGCCGGAAGAATAGCCGCCGCTGTAAGCGCCTGCGCTGATGCGGCCAAAGGGCAGGAAGGCCGCCGGGCTGGTGTTGCCCACCCGGCCCTTGATGAATTCCCATTCCGCCGCTACGCCCTGGGGCGTGGGCAAATCAATGGCGCCGCAGCCATAGAATACGTCCACATAGCTTGTCAGTTTATTCATATTTCCCCTCCAAAATGTTTTTTCCAACTTAAATGCCGCCATATCGCAGGCAGGAATTTCTTTCCCTTTATTGATTCACCGCAATTACGGTATTTCCTGCTTTTTCGTCCCACAAGCTATAAAATACATGCTATCATTTCCTGCGATAGCAAACAATTATTTTTTCCAAACTTCCTCATCCTTGGTTGACTTGAAAAATAGGCCGTGCTATAATAGGAATGATCATTATTTAGGAGGCTCCCCTTATGAAGCATATTAAGACTCTGGACACCAAGAACCTTTGCGAAAGCTGCAAGAACGGCGGCTGCGGCGAATGCCAGACTTCCTGCCAGTCTGCCTGCAAGACCAGCTGCGGCATTGCCAACCAGGAATGCGAAAAGAAGGAAACCAAGTAAAACTGAATTCTTTTCCCGAAAATGCCGCTCATCTGCGGCATTTTTTGTGATTATTGATATATAGGAGAAAAAGCCATGATTCATTGCTATCAATTGGGCGGCCTCAATATCGTATTGGATATTTACTCCGGCTCCGTGCACGTGGTGGACGAAGTGGCCTACGATATCATCGGCATGTATGAAAATACGCCTAAAGAAGAAATCATTGAAAAGATTCTTCAAAAATATCCCAATCGGGAGGAAGTGAATCAGGAAGAAATCGAAGGCTGCTTTGAGCAGATAGAAGAATTGCGCAAGGCGGGCAAGCTCTTTACTCCGGATACTTTCTCCCCCATGGCGGGCACGCTGAAAGCCAAAACCTCCGGCGTGGTAAAGGCCCTGTGCCTGCATATTGCCCATGCCTGCAATCTCAATTGCTCTTATTGCTTTGCCAGCCAGGGGAAATACCAAGGCGAGCGGGCCCTGATGAGCTTTGAAGTGGGCAAACAGGCTTTGGATTTCCTCATGGATCATTCCACCGGCCGGCGCAACCTGGAAGTGGACTTTTTTGGCGGCGAACCCCTGATGAATTTTGATGTAGTAAAGCAGCTGGTGGCCTATGCCCGGGAGCAAGAAAAGGCCCGGGGCAAAAATTTCCGCTTCACCCTCACCACCAACGGCATGCTCATTGATGATGACGTGATCGAATTTGCCAATAAAGAAATGAGCAATGTGGTGCTCAGCCTGGATGGACGAAAAGAAGTGCACGATCGCTTCCGGGTGGACTATCAGGGCAAGGGCAGCTGGGAAAAAATCGTGCCCAAGTTCCAGAAGCTGGTGGAAGCCCGAGGGCACAAGAATTATTATATGCGGGGCACCTTCACCCACCATAATCCCGATTTTTTAAACGACATCAAAGAAATGCTGAACCTGGGCTTTACGGAACTGAGCATGGAGCCTGTGGTGTGCGCGCCTGATGATCCATCCGCCCTGACGGAGGAGGATCTGCCCATCGTGATGGAGCAGTATGAGCAGCTTGCCCAACTGATGCTGGAAAGAAGAAAGGCTGGCAAGCCCTTCACCTTCTACCACTACATGATCGATCTAAAGGGCGGCCCCTGCATTTACAAGCGCATTTCCGGCTGCGGCTCGGGCACCGAATACATGGCTGTCACCCCCTGGGGCGATTTGTATCCCTGCCATCAATTTGTAGGGGATGAAAAATTCAAGCTGGGCAATGTGTGGGATGGCGTCACCAATCATCCCATCCAAGGGGAATTTGCCGCCTGCAACGTGTATTCCCGGCCCGAATGCCAGGATTGCTGGGCCAAGCTGTATTGCTCCGGGGGCTGCGCCGCCAATGCCTATCACGCCACCGGAAAGATCACCGGCATTTATGAATCGGGCTGCCAGCTTTTCCGCAAGCGTATGGAATGCGCCATTATGTTGGAAGCCGCCAAGGCCCTGGAAGAATAAAAAATGGATACGCCTATTTGCGATTTTGTGAAAGAATACGCCAAGGGAAACGCCCTTCGCCTGCATATGCCGGGCCATAAGGGCGCTTCCCTTCTTGGGATGGAAAAATGGGATATCACCGAAATTCCCGGCGCGGATGTGCTCTATCATTGTGATGGCATCATCAAAAAAAGCCAGGAAAACGCCGCCGCCCTCTTTGGCACCGCCAGGACGCTGTATTCTGCCGAAGGTTCTTCCCTTTCCATCCGGGCCATGCTGTATCTGGCCCTGGCCCATGGAAAAAGCCACGGCAGGCCTCCTGTGATCCTGGCTGGCCGCAATGCCCATAAGACCTTTATGACCGCAGCGGCGCTATTGGATCTTCAAGTGCGCTGGCTGTATCCCCAGGAAAGCGATGCCCTTATTTCCTGCGCAATCACGCCCCGGCAGCTGGAAGAAGCCCTGGATGCCATGGCCGATCTTCCCATGGCCGTCTATATCACCAGCCCGGATTATCTGGGCAATCTGGCGGATATCAAAGGCCTTTCTCAGGTGTGCCAAAAAATGCAGGTGCCCCTCCTGGTGGATCATGCCCATGGTGCGTATCTTCGCTTCCTCTCCCCTTCCTTGCATCCCATGGATCTGGGAGCCGATCTTTGCTGCGATTCTGCCCACAAAACGCTCCCCGTGCTCACCGGCGGCGGATATCTGCATATTTCCCCTGATGCGCCCCCTTTGTTTTCGGAGCTTGCCTCGGAAGCCATGGCGCTTTTTGCCTCCACCAGCCCCTCCTATCTGATCCTGCAGTCTCTGGATGCGGCCAATGCCTATCTGGCGGATGGATACCGGGAAAAGCTGGCGTGTTTTACGGAGAAAATTGCTCATTTAAAAGCACGGCTTCTCGCCCACGGATACGCGCTGGCCGGTACAGAGCCGATGAAAATTACCCTTTCTCCCAAATCCTTCGGATATACAGGGGAAGCAGTCGCCGATTATCTCGCCCATCAGGATATTTACTGCGAATTTTTTGATCCCGATTTTATCACCCTGATGCTCACCCCGGAAACGGAGGAAGATGGGCTTGGTCGCCTGGAAAAGGCCCTCCTTGCCCTTCCGGCCCGACCCCCTATCCAAGAAAAGCCGCCCCTCCCCGGAACGCCTGAAATCGCCTGCTCCCTGCGGGAGGCGATGTTTGCCCCCTCCCAGGAATTGCCCGTTGAAAAATGCCTTCATCGGGTGTTGGCAGCAGCCCATGTTGCCTGCCCTCCTGCGGTGCCCATTCTGGTGAGCGGGGAAAAAATCGATGAAGCCGCCCTGCGCTGCTTCCAATATTACGGCGTCACCCACTGCCGAGTAGTCAAATAAAAAAGGCCATGACGGCCTTTTTTTATTTCAAGAGTTCCCCTTCATCAAAGTATGAAGCCAAGTCCATAGAAAGATCGTGGCACAGGTCCTGCATTTCCTTTACCGTGTTTTCATTTACGTCAATTCCGTTTTTCAATTTTTCCTGATACCGGATGGCTTCCTTTTCCCCATGGGTATAAATTTGCACCTGTTCATCTGCCCGCTTTGCATCCCTTAATTCCTGCATGAATACGCTCAGGCTATCCTTCATTTCCTGAGGGTTCCCAAAGATTTTAGGATCAATCACCACAAAGGAATGGCAGGTGCCCGCCCCTTCCCCGGGCTTTCTCACGTGATGGTTGGAAGTAGCACCGCCGGACGCAATGGCGCACAGAATTTCACAAATCATGCTAAAGCCATAGCCCTTATGGCTGCCCATTTCTTCCCTGTTGCCTCCAAGGGGCAGAATGCCGCCGCCATTTTTATTGATGATACACTGCAGCGCCCGATCCGCGCTGTCGGTCACATGCCCTTCTTCATCAATGGCCCATCCTTCTTGCAGGGGCTTATCCGCTTTCTTATATACCTCCAATTTTCCCCGGGGCACCACCGTGGTGGCCGCATCAAACCAGAAAGGATAGGGATCGGCCGGCATAGCAAAAGCGATGGGATTGGAGCCCAGCACGGCCTGGCGGGCGTTGGTGTGCACGGCGATGGATTCGCTGTTGGTCATAGAAATGCCGATCAGGCCCGCATCGCAGGCCATTTTGCTGTAATACCCCGCGATGCCGTAGTGATTGGAATTGCGCACAGTCACAAAGGCCATGCCTGCTGCCTTCGCCTTTTCGATGGCCAATTGATTGGCAAAATACCCGATCACCTGCCCCATACCCGAATGCCCGTCAATCACGGCAGAAACCGGGGTTTCAAACACGATCTCCGGCTTGGCGTCCACCCGGATGGATTTTTTCATAATTCCCTGATGATACCGGACCAGCCGCTGCACCCCATGGGATTCGATACCGTATAAATCCGCCAGCAGCAACACATCGGTAATGATTCTTGCTTCTTCCCGATCAAATCCAAAGCCCTCAAAGGCATCCTGACAAAATGCCCGCAGATGGGGCTCCTGCAATTTTACATAGCCCATTTTTTTCTCTCCTTTTCAGAATCATACTTTTGCCCAGATACATGATAGGATCGGTTGTTATTATTCCTCCTGAAAGGGAGCAAGAATCCTTCCGATATCCGCATCCATCAGGAACAAAGCGGCATAGGACATGGTCATATGGAAAAGAGAAGTGTTCCATTTACTGTCCCGTCCCCAGCCTTCATAGGTCACCTTGCCGTCTTCCCGAATGGTGCGCAGCCAGGCGCCTTCATCCAGCAGCATTTCGGTGATCACATCCTGCCACCCCAGGCGCACCACGCCCTGAAGCATGGGGAAGGTGCAAAACATGGAAAGAGCGCTGGTTTTCCGCAGCCTAATCATTGCAAGGATATTTTCCCTTGTTTCTTCATCAGGGCACAGGTCAAAGGCGAAGGGGAAAATATTGCCGATCAAGCTGATGTGATCGGTGGTGACGGCGTCCCGGAATAATTTCTTTTCCGGCAGATAGAATGCCTTTGTAAAGGCCTCCACCAGCGGCTTTTCATCCCGATAGGCGGGCAAGCCCAAGATATGAGCCATTAAGTTTAAGCAGCGCACGGCTTCGATATAGTAGGCATTGATGGAAATATGGGCCGTTTCGCAAATTTTTCCCTCGCTGATATCCACATCATAGCCATCTCTGAAATTGCTGGGCCATTCCACCACGCACCATTTATCCAGATGGGAAAGCAGCCCATCCTCTTCGTAGGCGCGGCGATATTCATTGAGCAGGGGCAGGGATTTTAAGTAGTTATCCCGGAGATACGCTTTGTCGTCCGTGATTCTGTAATGCCACATCACCAGATACAAAAGCATCAGCGCATATTCGGCAATTTCCTGCATCTTGGAGCAATCCAGGCAGGTAACCAATCCGGGGGTGATAAAGCTGGAAGAAAAACCATCGTCAATGAGCTTGCGCACGATGGAATCATCCCCGGTGAGCAGAAAATGGGTGAGCGCGGTATAGCAGCCATCCCCCACATAAAAGCCCTTCTCCCGCTCCATGCAATCCTGAATCACTTCCTGCACGCCATATTTCTGGGTGCGCACGCACAATTCCCAAATGGCCCGGAGCCTTTCATCCCCTGCATATTCTTCTTTTAATTTTGCTTTGAGAGCAAAGGGATAGTGTCGCGCTTCCAAATAGCATTCGGAAAGCAGGCATCCTTTGGGCAAAAGAATTTCCGCATAGCGGAAGGATTTGTAATCGTACTGATCCAGCACGCTTTCCCCATCCGCCAAAATCCAATCCTCTGCATACAGGCACTTGGTGCGCAATTCATAGCGGGGATTGCCTTCCTCATCCAATTCCTGGGCGCAGCGAATCGTAATTTTATCCCCCATTCTTCCTTGCGCCTTGATCCGCAGATAGCCCACATAGCAGCCGCCGAAATCGTAAATAATTCTGCCCGGCCATTCTTTGATATCTTCCGCCTCGATCTTTTCGAATACCAGGCGCTTGCTCTTTTGCTCCGTAAGGATATGATCAAAATACTGGTGCACGCTGGCCTGCTCCCAGGCGCTATCGTCAAAGAAGGGCATTTCAAAGCCCACCTCTGGGGCACGGGAATCGTATTCCTCCAGAAACTGGGTATTGTGGCCGCCGGTCACGCCCATTTCCCGAAATCCCGAATGGGGATGCGTTTTAAAATCCTCGTTGCTGGCCACGATCACCTGCCCGTCCGCTTCCAGATCCAGAATCATCCCATGGCGATAATCGCCGCTTTGCCATACCCGGTTGATCAGCCCCTGATACAGGGTGTGTACCGCAATCAGGTTTTCGCCCTCCTGCAAGTAAGCGGTCACATCCAGGGCATGATAATTATACTGAAAATGATAGCAAGGGGCAGGGCCCTGGCTCACAAAATGGCCGTTGATATAAAGCTTATAGTAATCATCGGCGGTGAGATAGATCATGGCCTGCCGGGGCGTATGATTCAGATGGAAGGATTTCCGAAACAGAATATGCCGATTCCTGTGTTCCTCGCAAGGAATAATCTGACGGTCCAATTGCCGGTGAAACACATTCCGGGGCGGTAGGGTGCAAAATTCCTGATCGGTGATCCATTTTCCGGTAAAGGTATGCATCTTTCTTCCTCCTGCCTTATGCAAAATAGGAAAGAACCATATCAAAGGCAATTTTCAGCCCTGGAAGCAAGCTATCGATTTCCACATATTCCTCCCGGGTATGTGCCTTGCCCCCCACCTTGCAGCCCATGGATACGGCGGGAATGCCCTGGGAAAGGGGAATATTGCAGTCGGTGGAGCCGCTTTTAAAGCTGGCAGGCTGGCCGATATGCTTCATAAGCACTGAAGATACACGGCTCTCCAGTGCCTCCTGGCGGGCCTGATCCACGTTGCCGGAGCAGGGCCGGTTGCCAACCAGGGTAGATTTCACCTGAACGCCCTTGGCCCTGTAAAATTCAAGCGCTGCCATCAGGTGCTTTTCCATCACTTCCAGGGCTTCCTTTTCATCCGAGCGATATTCATAGAGCATTTCCGCGTGCTGGGCAATGGTGTTGACGGAGGTGCCGCCGCTGATGGTGCCCACGTTATAGGTGGTTTTTCCCTTTTCGGGCACCTTCACGGTATAGAGGGTATCAATGAGGGAAGCCAGATAAGCGATGGCGTTGCGATTGCCAAAGGCGCCGTAGGAGTGGCCCCCTTCCGTATCAATTTCAATGCGGTAGCGATGGGAGCCCACGGCTTTATTGGTCACGCTGCATCCTCCGGCGTCAAAGGCGATAAATTCCTGCACCCTGCCCGCGTAGGTTTCCATCAGCTTCCGGGTGCCTTTGAGATTCCCCAATCCCTCTTCCCCGGAATTGATGCACAGCACCACGCCCATTTTTTTCGGAGCAAGCTGCTGATTGGCGATATACTTGGCCGCCATGAGAAGGGCCACGGCGTTGGCGGTGTCATCTCCTACGCCAGGGCAATAGATCCGGCCATCCTCAATTTTCAGGGGCAAAGGATCGGTATCGGGAAACACCACATCGCTGTGGGCCACAAAAATCACCACAGGGTTATCTTCCGTGCAGCCAATGGGATACACCACATTCAGCGCTTCATCCACGTACACGCCCTGTGCCCCCTGCCTGATCAGCCATTCTTTGCAAAAGGCCGCCCGCTTTTCCTCGTGATTGGAGGGTGCGGGAATCTGGGCCAATTCCACCAATAAATCAAAGGCCTCCTGGCGGCAATTCTCAATAGCGTTCAAAACGGATGCATCCAACATCTTTTGAATTCCTTCTTTCTTAAAATAGCTTGAATTTTTCTACAATCTTCCGAACGCCCTTATACAGGGGCCCTTCCAGTTCACCAGCGGCATTTTTCAATTCCTTGCGAATTTCTATCTGCTGAGGGCAGTGCTTTTCACATTTTCCGCAGCCGATACAGTTGGAAGCAGCGGTGGAGGTGCTGCGCATAGCGGTGCACATGGCATAATCAACCAGCCCCCAGAATTTCCCCTCAGCATAGCGCCGATTGTAAGAAGCAAAGGTGCCGGGAATATCCACATGCTGAGGGCAGGGCATACAATAGCCGCAGCCTGTGCATCTCACCTTCATTTTGGCATTGATGGCCTTTACCACATTTTGGAGCATGGTCTCTTCTCCGGGGCCAATTTCACCGATTTCAACGGACGATGCCGTTTCAATATTATCCATCAGCATCTCCATGGAATTCATCCCGGAAAGCACGCAGGTCACTTCCTTCTGGCTCCAAAGCCAGCGGAAAGCCCACTGAGCAGGGGTATGGGAAATGGCATACTGCGCAAAAATCTTTTTGGCTTCCTCCGGCAATCGCTTCACCAGCTTGCCGCCCCGAAGAGGCTCCATAATGATCACAGGCAGCCCCTTTTCATGGGCATAACAAAGCCCCCTGCGCCCGGCCTGGGAATGCTCATCCATGTAATTATACTGAATCTGGCAAAAATCCCAGTCGTATGCATCCGCCAGGCGGCAAAACATCTCCGTATTCCCATGATAGGAAAAGCCCACCTGGCGGATGGCGCCGCTTTTTTTCTTTTCCTCCAGCCATTCAATAACGCCCAGCGCCTTCAGCCTTTCCCATGCCCCGATATCGCTGAGCATGTGCATCAGATAATAATCCACATAATCGGTTTTGAGCCGTTTTAATTCCTCGGAAAATATCTTTTCCATGCTGCCGGGATTGCGCACCAGATAATGGGGAAGTTTGGTAGCGATATACACCTTTTCCCGTGCCTGATTTTTGTAAAGAATCTCACCCAGGGCCGCTTCGCTGCCAGGGTATACGTATGCCGTGTCAAAATAATTTACACCGGATTTGATGGCGGCCATAATCTCTTTTTCCGTTTCCGCCATATCGATCTTTCCCATGCTCTGAGGAAAACGCATGCAGCCAAAACCCAAGATGGAAATGGCGTTGCCCTGCCGATCCTGCCGATACTTCATATTTATTCCTTCTTTCATGATGAACCATGCTTATTATAACATAGCCCCGCCCAAAAAGGAAACCGTATCTTCTGCTTGATTTCCCTTCTTTTTTCGCATATAATGAATTTACATAGATACATCAAAAGGAGATGCCCTTATGTTGGAACGCGCTCAATGGATCTGGCCAGATGCCCCCGTGCAGGCCGATCAATATGCTGAATTTTATTTGCCTTTTTCTTTTTCCGATCGCCCTGTTTCCCTGCAGATTTCTGCCGATTCCAATTATGCCGTGTATGTAAACGGCACCCTGGCCGATTCGGGGCAGTATCCGGATTTTCCCTGGTATAAAATATACGATCAGTTGGATCTAACCCCTTTTTGCCGCCAGGGAGAAAATCATTTGGCCATCCTGGTATGGCATTACGGGAAATCCAACATGAGCTATTATCCCGGAAAGGCTGGCTTGCTTTTTGCGCTTTCAGAGGCAGAAAAGCTCCTTTGCGCCTCTTCTCCCGCCATCCTTTCCCGGATCAGCCCTGCCTATGAAAATGGCCGCTGCAAAAATATTACCTCCCAGCTGGGCTTTGGCTATGCCTATGATCTGAACAAAGAAGACGAATGGATGATGGGAAAGGGGGAAGGCTTTAAAAACAGCGTTTTCGTGGAGCAATCCCTTCCCCTTTTTTCCCGGCCCGTCAAAAAGATTTTGATCGGCGATCCCATCGTTCCTGCGCTGATCAAAGAAGAAAAGGCCACCCATTTTCTCTATGATTTAGGAAGAGAAGAAGCCGGATATCTTACGTTGGATATGGTTTCCTCCGTGCAGCAAAAAGTGCATATCATGTATGGGGAGCACATTCTGGACGGAGGCGTGCGTGCGGTGATTGGCAGCCGGGATTTCAGCGTGGATATCACTTTGCGCCCCGGTGAAAATATCTACACCAATCCCCTGCGCCGCTTGGGCGGGCGGTATCTGGAAGTAGAAGCAGAGGCGCCATTGGAAATCAGAAAATGCACCCTGCTGCCCACCCTCTATCCTTTGCATTTCGTTCCTTTCTCTCTTCCTGATCCTCTGGATCAAAAAATCTATGACGCGGCCGTGCGTACGCTGCATCTTTGCATGCACGATCACTACGAGGATACTCCCTGGCGGGAGCAGGCCCTCTACGCCATGGATAGCCGCAATCAAATTCTCTGCGGCTATTACGCCTTTGGGGAATACCAATTTCCTCGGGCTAATTTGCTCCTGATGAGCAAGGATGACCGGAAGGACGGGCTGCTTTCCATTTGCACCCCCAGCGCCGATGACTTGACCATTCCTTCCTTCTCCCTCCATTATTTTACCGAGGTGTGGGAATATACCAAATATTCCGGGGATCTTACTTTGGCAGAAGAAGTCTATCCCAAGCTGGAAGCAGTGCTTCGCACCTTTACCGATCATATGGAAAATGATCTCGTCCCCATTTTTACGCAGCCTTGCCACTGGAATTTCTATGAATGGGCCCCGGGGCTGGAGGGCTCGCTGAGAAAAGCGGAAGGAAAGCGGGTGGACTGCGCCCTCAATTGCCTCCTTTCCCTAGCGCTCCAATCCATGGAGAAAATTTCCCAGGCACTCGGTAAAGAAAATCATGACCAATCCCTGATTGCTTCTCTCAATGCTGCTATCCGGAAAGCATTCTATGATGAATCCCGGGCCTTGTTTGTAAACAGCACAGAAGATGACCGGGCCAGCGAATTGGTAAACGCCTTGGCCATTCTTTGTGGCGCTGCGCCGGATGAAAAGAAGCTGGCAGAAAAGCTGCAAAAAAATCAGGGAGAATGGACGAAAGCTACGCTCAGCATGATGTGCTTTAAATACGATGCGCTCTTGAAAGCAGATCGGGAGCATTACAAAGCTTATGTGCTTCAAAACATCCAGGAAACCTACGAAAAAATGCTGGATCAGGGCACCACGTCCTTCTGGGAAACGGAAAAGGGCGCAGATGATTTCAGCCTGGCCGGCAGCCTGTGCCATGGCTGGAGCGCCATGCCGGTGTATTACTACCATATTTTAAAAGACTAAAATCCACATTAAAAGTTTGTAATAACGCACGAGCATCCGGCAAAATGCCAGATGCTCGTTTGCATTTGCGCCCGCTCAAAACAATGAACAAATGTTTTCTTGAAAAACGCAATCAACGGGAATAGGTTAAATGAGGGTTTCCGCAAATACCTGTTTCAACACTTCCAATGGCACTTCCTGGTTTGCATAGATTTGAACCATTCCTTTGGGCGTAATTTTATAGCCTGTTAATTCTTCCTTGTGCCGAATCGCCGCCTGTGCCTCAATGTTAATATGATCTTTGAACGGTATCAATCGTACGAAAGAGGCGCCCGCATAATAGCTTGGTAACTTTGCCCATAGTGTTTCTGCCAAGTCAACGGAAACACTGTCATATATCAATCCACGTAATATTTGGAACATACCCGTCACTTCCGGAGGATATTTTTCAATATACATTTTAACTTGTTCGTTCATTCTGGCACCTCTTCCAAATGGAAATTTATTTCATTGCTTTTTTCATTTCCATGTAAGGAAGAACATCATATCCGCACTTCTTATACACATGTATGGCGCTCTCGTTTTCCGCTTCAACCTCTAAACGAAACAGCGAATGAGGATATTTTTCTTCAATGAAGGTTAAAAACATACTGCCTATTCCCAAGCCACGGTATTCATCTTTAATATATATATCCTCAACCCAAATACAAGGTTTTCCAAATTCTGTCGAGAAGCTTTTTGCTAACATCGCATACCCTTGTATATTTTTACCATTTTCAAAAACATAGCCCTCGATATACGGATTGTCATTCACACAATTGCTGATATCTATATTGAATATTTCTTCTGAGCCATTGGTAAAAACTGCATCGGATGCATAAAATATTCTCATCATTTCGAGAATATGCTGCCTGTCCTTTTCTTCCATATATCTGATTTTGCTTTCCATGCTTTCCCACTCCACCAATTCATTTTTCTTTACAGCGCATTTACTGCCCTCTTGGCCATGCTCCAGCTATATCCCCGGCGCACCAGGGCCTGAATGATTTTGTTGGGATCATCCTTCATCCTGCGGGCAAGCTTTTGGGCTTGTTCCAGCGCCCGGGCGAACTCTTCCTCTTCTGGCAAAGTTTCCAGGGCCATTTTCGCCTCCTCGCCGCTCACGCCCTTGATTTTTAATTCCTGAGCAATGCGGTTTTTCCCATATTTTTTCCCTCGGTGATGCACCCATTGCTCTGCAAACCGGGCATCGGATACCAGCGCATGAGCGCTCAGGGTATCCATTACCCTGGCAATGGTTCTTTTATCATAGCAGGATCGCCGGAGCCTTTGGCAAATTTCCTTTTCGCTGCGCTCCCGAAGTGCCAGAAATTTCATGGCGGCTTCCAGGGCGTGGGGATATCCCCTGTTCAGCATAAAAGCCCGGTAAGCTTCCGGATCGATCACATCCCCTTCCCGAAGCCTTCTTTCCAGATACAGGGCAGATGGGATTTTCAACTGCTCGCCGCTTAAAAATTTCACTCGCGCCACGCCGCCCTTGCGCTGAATTTCCACAATCTTATCCATTTCATTCCCCGCCCATCAACAGCCGCATCAAATCAAAGTTCAGATCGGCCAGCACGCCGTTCCGGGCTTCACTGGCTCCAGAAGTAAGGAAAGCCATGCCGATTTTCTTTTCAGGATCAAAGAATAACCCATGCACCGCACCATAGGCCATGCCCTGATGGCCGTAAATAGGCCGGGGCGAAATGCCCTTCTCCTTTAGAATAAAGGTGCCGATTCCCTGAGAAAGATTATGGGCCCGTTCCCCAAAGGGCGCAATCACCTTGCGCATTTCCTTTAGGCTTTCTTCCTTTAGGAATCCTGGCTGCATCAGCGCCATCCCCAATTTTCCCAATTCCATCGCCGAAATATAGAGATTGCCATGAGCCAGAGCGTAATGGGTTTCCGGGTTCACTTCCTGCGCAGGCAGCGGTTTATTCTGCCGCTTTTTTGCATCAAAATTCGGCGTTTTTTGCGCAGGCAGAATACGATAGGCATCCGCCAGCACATTTTTCACCTTCTGGGGATAGTAGGTAGCCGATACTCCCAAAGGCAAAAACACTCTTTCCTGCATCAGCCCTTCAAAATCCTGCCCGGCCGCCGCTTCCGTCACCGCGCCGCCAATGCCCGCCCCCAGATTGGAATATTCCCATTTTGCATGGGGCAAGTGATCCGTGAAGCTATCGCCCTGCATAATTTCGCTGAGCTTCATTCCATTGCCAATGCCCAAATTATAGCGTTCCCCGTCATGGATGCCCGCCGTATGGCTGAGCAGCATGCGCAGGGTAATGGGCGTATCGGGCGCCTTGGGATGGCGGAGGGGCACAGGGAAAAATGCTCCCGCATCCCCATCCAGGTCGATCACGCCTTCTTCCTTTAGCTTCATCACGCCCATAGCGGAAATCAGCTTACTCACTGACGCCGCCCGATACACCGTATCCATTTGCGCTTTTTCACCGCTTTTCCGGGCCAGGCCAAAGGAAAGGCATTCCTTGATCTTCTTTTCATCAAACAGGCAGAGGCTTGCCCCCACGCAGCGGTGATACCGCAGCAGGGCTTCTATTTTTTTCGTCATTTCATCTGAAAAATCAGAATGATTGATCCTTCCTTTTTTCGGCAGCAGCTTTACCGCCAGCCGATATCCATTCCATTTTTCCATATGATACCTCTCATTTTTTGCATAAGCCGCCCGAATCCTGGCCATCCTATGAGCGGACCCCATTTTTCATAAGGAGGGATTTTCCTATGACCAACGGATGCGGATGTTGCCTCACCAGCAAGGATTTGAACGTCATCGAAGATCAGCTCACCCATATCGCCATGAGCTGCCGGGTGGCCGCCAACTATGCCAATCAGTTTCAGAATCCCCAACTGAAAAACATGGCCGCCACCGTGGCTCAGCATCACCGCCAGCAGTATGAACAGCTTTGCTCGATCCTGAACGGCTGTCAGTAAAGGAGGAAAAAGCTATGCAGAATCAGCCCTGGAATCAGCCCCAGAATCAGTTTCACCCCATTCCTTCCCAGCCCCTGAGCGAGCAGGAGGTAGCCTTTGATCTGCTCTATCAGGAAAAAGCGCTTCTGGTAAACACCGCCTCTCAGGTATTGGAGGCCGCCAACCCTGATCTGCGCCGGGTGCTCAATGATATGTACACCCAGATCGGCCAGGATCAATTGGAAGTATTCAAGCTGATGCAGCAGAACGGCTGGTATCAGGTGAAACCTGCCCAGGCTCAGGACGTGCAGACTGCCAAGCAGAAATTCCAGCAGATGAGAAACACGTTGTAAAAAGGACGTAGAATTTGCGGGAGGGAGACTTTTGCGTCAAAAGTCCCCCTCCCGTACCCACCCCGAAAACCGTATCGGGATCAAGGGTCTTCTATCGCACATGCAATTTCCCCGAATTGATCAGGCAGCGTTGGCTGCCTTTTTTCTTTTGATATGCCGGGCGAGCAGCCAGATTCCTGCCCCCAGGCACAGTGCCAGAGACAATACCTGGGATACCCGGAAGGGCCCCCACATCAGGCTATCGGTGCGCAGGCCCTCAATCAAGGAGCGGCCCGCGCCATACCAAGTAAAATACAAAAGCGTCAAATCGCCCCGGGCCTTCATCCCTTTCCGCATGAACCACAGCACGAAAAAGCCCATCAGATCCCAGATGGATTCATAGAAGAAGGTGGCCATGTGCCATTCTCCCTGCACGAACACCGCAAAGGGGAAAAACTGCCAGGCCGGATTTTCCACCAGATATCCGTAGGCTTCGCCGTTGATATAATTTCCCCATCGGCCGATGGCCTGGCCCAGAATCAGCACTGGTGCCACCAGATCGGTAAGCTTGGCAAAGGGAATCTTTCTTCTCCTGGCCAGCAAAAGCAGCGCCAGCGCACCGCCGATCACGCCGCCGTATATGGCCAGGCCCCCTTCCCATACATACAAAATGCGGATGGGGTTATTGGCATACATCTCCCATTGAAAGGCCACATAATAGAGCCGGGCTCCGATAATGGCCGCGGGCACCGCCCACAGGGCCACATCAATGGAAATATCCTTGGGAAGATCCAGCCTTTTTTCTTCCCGGGAGCAAAGAAACACCGCCAGCGCAATCGCCAGCGTAATCAGCAGCCCATATACCGGGATAAAGCCAAACAGCAGCCTTTCCTGCATAGGTTCCTCCGAATTCATCCGCCGAATGGAAAGGGCGCGGCGGGGATTTCTATCAGGATCACCCATCGCGCCTTTTTCCATGCGAAAAATTCATTATTTCTGGCTATGATATTCCTGATCAATCTTCTGCAGCCAATCCATAATGGGCAGCTGCTGGGGGCATACGCTTTCACAGTGGCCGCACTGCACGCACTGAGCCGCATCGTGCCCATTTTCAATAAACTTGGCATAGGAGCGGATAAAGCTGGCAGGACGGTCGAATTTTTTGCTGTCGTTATAGGCGGCAAAAATCTTGGGAATGCGCACCTCCTGGGGGCAGGGAATGCAGTATTCACAGCCCGTGCACTTAACCGGCATCCGGGAAAGATAGGCTTCCTTCAAGGACTTCACCAGCGCCTGATCTTTTTCCGTCATGCCGCCCACGGTAAGGGTATCAAAGATGCGCAGGTTATCCCGGAGCTGCTCTTCATTGCTCATGCCGCTAAGAATGGTGGCCACCTCAGCATAATTCGCCACATAGGCAAAGGCCCATTCCACCGCGCTGCGCTTTTTCTCATAGGCAGCAATCTTTTCCGCTACATTGGCAGGAGGATTGGCCAAAGCGCCGCCCCGAAGAGGCTCCATAATCACAATGGGAATGCCCATTTTGCCCGCCAGCTTCAGCCCTTCTTCCGTTGCCTGCATCTGATCATCCAGATAGTTATACTGAATCTGGGCCAGGCCCCAGCCTTCAAAATCATGGAGGATCTTTACGAAGGTTTCCTTATCATCGTGGAAGGAAAAGCCGGTATGCTTAATGCGGCCGTCTTTAAGCGCTTGATGGATAAAATCCTGATAATGGAAGGATTGAAGCTTGGCAAAGCTATCCTTATTCAAAGCATGCAGAATATAAAAATCCACATAGGGCACATCCAGCTTTTTCAGCTGCTCATCCAGCACCCGATTCATATCCTTTTCTTCATTGAGCACCCAGGGAGGGAGCTTGGTGGTCAGCTTCACCTTTTCCCGGTAGCCATCCTTCAGGGCCTGGCCCACCACGATCTCGCTTTCTCCATTATGATAGCCATAGGCAGTATCCACATAGGTGATGCCGCCATCGATTCCTTCTCGAATCAGCTTGATGGCCGCCGGGCGGTCGATCACTTCTTTTTCTTCCTCTTTGCGAACCGGCAGGCGCATGCAGCCAAAGCCCAGCCGAGAAACATCAAAGCCGTGATTGCCAAAGGGTACGTATTGCATATTTTTTTCCTCCCTTGTTAAGCGATGTTTCGTTTCATGAAACACACAAGATACACAATTTTCCATCATTTTATAGTATATACGATTTGGACGCATTTGTCCAGCCTGCGCAGAGCAAGGGCTCAAAAGCAAGGGGGCCCGGCACAAGCCCTTGGAGCAGTCCAATTGCGCTGGATGAAAAAAATTTTTCCAGTTGCGTGAGGAATAACCGGGAAGATACGTCTTATTAGTGTAGCGCTGCAAGAGGTGATTGAATGGATAAGGAATTTTTCGTTTCTGAAATGGATAAAAACAGCGGCATGATGTTTCGGGTGGCGTATACCATCCTTCGCAATCCTGATGATTGCCGGGATGCCATCCAGGAAGCCGCCCTGAAAGCCTGGGCCAAGCGAAAGGGCCTTCGGGAGGAGAGCCGGTTTATTCCCTGGCTGATGCGGATTTTGGTGAACGAATGCTATTCATTAAGAAGGAAAGCGCCGCTCCATGTGCCCCTGGAACAGATTCCGGAGCCTGCCCAGCCGCCCCCCGATCCCACCTTGGCCATGGCCCTGCATGCGCTTCCTGAAAAGCTGCGCCTGCCGCTGATGCTTCAGTATGCCGAAGGCATGGAATACAAGGAAATTGCCGCCGTTCTTCATCTGCCTCAATCCACCGTCCGCGGAAGGATTCACCGAGCCAAAATGCTTTTAAGAAAGGAGCTGGAGGCATGAAAAAGCACGCTTTTGAATTTGATTTAAAATCCGCCTTTCCCCCCATGCCGGAAGACTGTAAAAGCTCCCTGATGCATGCCGTCCGCTCTGTAAAGGAGGAAGAACCCGTGAAAAAAAATGCACTGCGCACCGGGCTCGTTATTGCCCTGATTCTGTTGCTTACCATGGGGGCGGCGCTGGCTGCTTCGCAACTGGGATTGATTGATTTGATCAATCAATCAACCAATACTGCGCTGCCTGAATCTGCGCAAAATATCCTGAATGAATCGCTCCAAAAGACCTATGAGGTGGGCCCCATCACCCTTACCCTTCAGGAAACCCTGGCTGATGGCCATCTCCTCTATGCCAATACCCTGGCCCACTCAAAAACGCCTGCCGTGCTCACTTCCGATCCTTCTATGCGCATTGATCCCCATCTTGCCAAGGCGCTGAACGTGGATGAAAAGCTTTCCTATCAGGAAGCGGCCCAGACGGCCAAGGTGCCTATGTATCAGGTCATCGCCTGGCTGGAAACGGATTGGGATTTTCGAATCGGGGAAGAAATGATGGATGAAATCTATAATGACCAGGGCGATATGCTGCTGATTGATTTGATCGAAACGGATTCCGCCCTTGTTCCGCCTGTGATCCATGGCACGCTCTCTGCGCTGGTGTATGAATTAGATCCCGCCACCGGCGAGAGGATCGAGGGAAAGAAATGGCAGATGGAAGATCCCATCGAAATTCCGGTGCAGGGCACGATGGCCAAGAAAGAATATCAAGTAGAAAAAGGCAGCATGATGGACGGCTTCACCTTGGAAAGCGTTCAGGCAGAGCAGACCTGCGCAGGCGTCTATTTCACCCTGATCTGGCAGGCGGAAGGGGAACTTGATCAGAACCGGCTGCATGCCTTCTATAACGCCTTATCGCTTCAAAATACACAGGGCGATCGCTTGCCTGAAGGTGTTAATTTTTCCGGCATGCTAAACAGCGATCAATGGCCCACGTTCATTTACGGAAATATGCTGGGTATTGATCATTTGCCGGATACTCTGGTAATTCACAATGCCAAAACCAATGAAAAAATCATCCTGAAATAAAAAATGGGCCTTGCAGATTTGCAAGGCCCTTGCTTTTATCTTATTTGACGCCGCCTTCAAAGCCCACCAGCAGCCCGCCGTCCTCGGCATAGAAGCTGCACAGCGCCCGGGTCTCCTGAATTTTAATCATAGCGCCGGGGAACTCCCGCATGATCATTTCCTTTAATTTTTCAGCCGCCTTAAAATTCCGGCAATGGTGAATTCGGGCAATGCCGCCTTCATAGCCGGTTTTGATCATATTCTTTACGATATCAGTCAGCGCACGCTCGGAACCGCGGGATTTATTGGTGATTTCCAGGGTGCCCTGGTTGCTTGCCTTGCCGATGATGCGAATCCCCAGCACGCCCGCCAGCTTGGCCACCGCGTGGCTCACCCGGCCGTTATTGGCCAAATTGCGCAGGGATTCCAGAGCAAAAATCAGATGGGTTTTGCTCTTATATTCATTGATTTTATTGATAATTTCTTTAAAATCCAGCTTCTGGGCGATCAGTTCCTTCAGCTTTTCCATAATCAGCACGGCTTCCGGGCCCACGGACAGGGTATCGATTACATGGCCCTGCTTGCCAGGATTCTTCTGCATATATTCATCCACGGCCAGCCTTGCGGCATTATAGCTGCCGGAAAGGCCGCTGGTGATGGTGACGCAGAAAATATGCTCATAATTCTCAAAGGCTTCCTGCCATTCCTGGCTGTTGGGGCAGGAGGACTTGGATTCGCCCTTATATTTTTTCAAATCCTCAATCATGCCGCTCACGTCCAATTCGGCACTATCCACATATTCTTTTTCGCTGGTGATAATTTTCAGGGGTACGCTGGCATAAGCCATATCTTCCATGGCCAGCAGATCCGAAGAGGAATCCGACACGATCTTATAGCTCATAATAAACCTCACCTAAAAATAAATTAGTTTAAAATACCTTTTAATCAGTTTTTGAAAAACCGATACTTTATTATACCAGCATCTTTTTCCCATGTCAACCGCTTTTCAAAACCTCTTTACCGGATATTGACAATCTCATCAAAATGGCATACAATAGGCATCATGAAAGAAGCAATGCAGGAGCTGTTTGCCGCCAGAATCCGGGATTTCCGTTTGCCCCGATTTCATGAGCTGCCAAACGTAGGGCTCTATCTGGAACAGGTGACCAAGTATGTAAACGGAACCCTCGCTCCCCTGGGCTGCCCGGAGCTGACCTCCTCCATGGTGAGCAATTATGTAAAAAAGGGCGTAATTGCCGCGCCTGTAAAAAAGCAGTACGATGCGGAACAATTGGCTTATCTGATTTTTATCGGTTTGGGCAAAAGCGTGCTTTCCATGGAAAATATTGCACTCCTCTTTTCCATGCAAAAGCAAACCTACCCTGCCGAAACAGCTTATAATTATTTCTGCATGGAATTGGAAAATATGCTTTTGCACATTGCCGGCCTGAAAGATACCATCGATCAGGTGGGTGTAACCACCAGCCAGGCCAAAACGCTGCTTCGCAGCGCCATCATCGCCGCCTCCCATATCCTTTTTATCAGCAATTCTTTCCGGGCAATTCAGGAGAAAACAGACGCCTGACCTACCGTATCAAAAAACGGCTTTACCGCATGAGTAAAGCCGCTTTTTTGATTAACGATTGAGGATAAGCTTGGTCAATTCCACAGGATCCACGATCTTGCCATCCTTATACACGCGCATATTGCCGGAGGCGATTTCATCGATGAGGATCACTTCATCATTGTTGTAGCCAAATTCAAATTTGATATCCCACAGATCCAGGCCGATGGACTTAAGATCATCCGCCACGATCTTGGTGATTTTCAGGGTCTGCTCCTTCATGCTTTCAAACATGGCAGGGCTCATTACACCCAAAGCCGCCAGGCCTTCGCCGGTAACCAGGGGATCGCCCTTTTCATCGTTTTTGAAGGTGCATTCCACATAGCCGCCCTCCAGCACGGTGCCATCCTTGATATATTCACCGTAGCGGCGGATGAAGCTGCCAGTAGCCACCAGACGGCAGATCACTTCCAGACCATGGCCAAATACCTTGCCAGGCAGCACTTCCATGGTGGCTTCTTCCACATTGGCGCTCACATAGTGGGTCTTGATACCGGCCTTCTTCAGCAGTTCAAAATAATGGATGGAGGTCTGCAGATTGGCCTTGCCAATGCCTTCAATGGTGAGGCCCACAGAATTTTCGCCGGGATCAAATACGCCGTCTTTTCCGGTGCAATCATCCTTGAACTTGAGCATCACATTGCCATTGTCAAGAGAATAGACATCCTTGGTTTTGCCTTCGTAGATCTTCTTCATGATTCAGCACTCCTTCTTCTGCGGGCTTCTAAAACCACCGGTTTATTTTATCACAAAATTATTTTTTGTATAGGCCTTTTTGGCAGAAAAAACCTGTTCCGTACAAATTTTATATTTTCGTAAAAAAAGTTCGCTTATCTTCCGTTCTCCATCCGCCGCGCCAGGCTTTCCACATGCAGCCGGGCAAAATTTGCCCCGGCTGCGGTCTGTTCCTGGCTTTGGGGTGTATCCCCCATGAGCAAAAGAAACTGGCTTACCTTCAGCCCAAGCGCCTCCTGCATCTCCCGGTCGCTTCCCCGGGGGGATACCAGATAATAGCACAGCAGGGAATCCTTCTGGCCCATTCTGTGAGCCCGGTCCTCCGCCTGGGAATGCACCGCCGGAGACCAATCCAGTTCTCCAAACACCACGCAGGTGGCCCTTTGCAAATTCAGCCCGCTGGCCGCCCGAAGGGAAATGCAGCATAATTGGGTTTTCCCCGTCATAAACCTGTCCACTGCATTTTCCTTTTGTACCGCCGTTTCCCGGCCGGTGATAAACACGGGGTGCTCGCTTTTCAGTTCTTTTTTATAGATATCCATCACCCCATGGTGGTGGGCAAAGAGCAGCACCCTCTCCCCCGCCCCCAGCAGCGCCTTTACAAACTGGCACACGTAGGGCGCTTTGGCAAGGCCGGTAGCCTGGCGCTCCTCCTGGGAAATCTGGTCTTCAAGAAGGGCCCGTTCGGAAGCAGTCAATTCTCCGTTTCTTTGCCACCGATACAGCTTTTCCCGGATAGAACCCATCAATTGCTGATAGAGGCTGTCATCCGCATCAATTTCCTGCACCAGCCTGCGTTTTTCCGGAAGTTCCGGCAATACCTCCTGCTTGGTTCTGCGTAGCATCAATCCTTCTCTTCTTAAATGCTCGCCCAGAAGTTCAGGCTTTAGCACAATGCGATTCCCATACCCCGCGCACCATTCCCGGGTGAAGGATTCCCAATCTCCCAGGAAATGAAAATCCAGGATGTTGACCACATTCCATATTTCGCCGCCGTAATTATAAATAGGCGTGCCGGAAAGGCCCATCACACGCTCGCAGGATTCGGAAAGCAGGCTGGCAGCGCTGTATTTTTCCGTGCCGGTGCGGCGAAGCTCCTGCACCTCATCAAAAATCACCGTATGAAAATTCAGCCGGGGCAATTCCTCTTTCCAGCCCCGAAGCAATAAATAGTGGAGAATATACACGTCTGCTTCCGGAAGCGAATAAGGGGTGAGGCCCTTGATTAAATGAACACGCGGTTCCCGGCCCTCCACGCGCAAAAACCGTTTCGCTTCCGCCATCCAATTTCGGCATAGATGGGGCGGCGGCACAATGAGCAGGGGAAATTTTCCCTCCTGTGCCGCGCAGGCCAGCGCCTGTACCGTTTTGCCAAGGCCCATTTCATCGGCAAGCAGCGCCCTTGGGGTAAGCATAAGCCAGGATAAGCCCTGCTGCTGGAAGGGGCGAAGCTCCCCTGAGAATACAGCGGAAGAGGGCTGCATAGCAGGGGGGGCCGTCTTTGCTGCCTCCCGGTTGCGGTAGTATTCCCGGGCCTGGGAAAGGGCCTTGCGCCACCTTTCCTGATCCCGGGGCGCTATCTGCAAAGGATAGCGCTGCATCAGCCAATTCACATCGCCGATGATCCTCCGGTGGGCAGTAAACCGCGCTTCTCCCCTTTTGGAATCGCTTCCCGGAAACAGGCGCTTGGCCAACTCCGTCACCCCGGGATCTCCCTTGATCGTCCAGCATTTCCGCCGGGCATTATAGGAAAGGGTGCCGTAAAAAGGCCCGCCCGCATCCGTATCACGCAAAAAGGGCGGGATCCCTTCATTTTCAATTTCCTGAAGAATTTTATCCTCCAGCCCTAAAAAACGATCTTCCTCCTGCGTGGACGCTTCCTCTATCGGAAGCGCGCCGGCGCTTGGCACCTGGCCCAGCCCCTCCGCCGCCACCCCCCATAGCTTTTGTAGGCTCACCGGATACACCGGCACATTTCCCGCATAGGCAGGCACATCGGGGATTTTTTCAGAAATCAGAATCAGGGAAGAAAGCTTGCCCGATTCCCCGTATCGGCGCAATTGCCTTTCAATGGCGGCCTTTTCCGGCCTGCCCCGCTTAATTTCAATGCCCACATCACCGCACAGAAAATCAATCCGGCACCGGGGCGCCAAGGGGGCCTCATGGAGAAAATCAATGCCTGCCCGCTCAAGCGCCTCCGCCACCAGGCCATGCAAATCATATTCATCCTGGGGCCGTGGGGTGCGAAGGCACAAAAGCGCCTGCAAAATCGTATCGGCAGTCATGGGCGTGCTCCTTTCCTGTTTCCTTTCCATTATACTATCGAAAAAAGGATGCGCAAGAGAAAGGATTATTTTTTTCAAAAAGAAATTGCAAATTTTTCTCTCCGCCCCTTGCGCTTCTATGAATTTCAGCCGATCTGTGGTATACTGAATGATGAGGTGATTTCATGCGGGAAACTTTTCTGGCCGTAGACGGCAACAGCTTGATGCACAGGGCTTTTCACGCCCTGCCCCTGATGGATGCGAACGGAATTTATACCAATGCCGTGCATGGCTTTTTATCCATGCTTTTAAAGGCTTATCAGGAATTATCTCCCCGCTATATCGCCGTGGCTTTTGATACCCATGTGCCCACCTTCCGCCATACGGCCTATGCCGATTATAAGGCGGGCCGCCGGGCCATGCCGGAGGAAATGCGCCCCCAATTTCCCATTATCAAGGAAATCCTTTCCGGAATGGGCCTGGGCGT
This sequence comes from Clostridiales bacterium, assembly GCA_015056125.1. GTDB lineage: Bacteria > Bacillota > Clostridia > Christensenellales > Aristaeellaceae > RUG563. The sequence continues at coordinate 42,973 of SVGW01000018.1, forward strand.
GCTCAGCGTGGACGGCTATGAGGCGGATGATATTTTGGGCACCCTCTCTAAAAAATGTCAGGAAAACGATATGGACTGCGTGCTGCTGACCGGCGACCGGGATGCTTTGCAATTGATCGGCAACGGCACCAAGGTGCTTTTCACCCGCAAGGGGATCACCGAAAGCACCCTTTTTGACGCGGCCGGCGTAAAGGAATACTTTGGCGTAATCCCCGAACAGGTGACCGACTGGAAGGGCCTGATGGGCGACGCCAGCGATAATATCCCCGGCATTCCCGGGGTGGGCGAAAAGACGGCGCTGAAGCTGCTGAATGAATACAGCACCCTGGAAAATGTGCTGGAGCACGCGGGCGAAATCAAAGGCAAGCTAGGCGAAAAAGTGCGGGGCAATGCAGAATTGGCAAAATTCTCCAAGGAATTGGCCACTATCCGCCCCACCGCCCCTATTTCCTTTGATCTTCCCTCCTTTGACGCCTCCCACATGGGCGACGGCATGCCCCTGCTTCGCAAATATCAGCTAAACGGCATTGCCTCCCGCCTGGAAAAAATGAGCCCGGAGGCTGCCGCCATCCAGGCAGAACCCGAGGAAATAGCATTTACCCAGGAAACCCTTTTAGAGCCAAGCGCTATTTCGGCTTTTATCCGGGCGACCGAAAATCAGCCCACCGCCCTTCACGTGACCCCTTCTCATCTCACCGTTGCTG
>SVGW01000108.1 GCA_015056125.1 Clostridiales bacterium
CATCATAGTCTCTACGACCATCTGCTTGAACTCCCCAGTATATCGTTTATTCGGTACTCCCTTTGGCATAGAAAAACACCCCATTTCTTAGTACAAGTATTTTACCATACTTGTCTAACAAATGGGGGGCAGTTCAAAGAAACGCGGGTTCTTTTTTTTATTCTTCTTTGCCGGGAATGCCGCATTCGCAGGGCACCCCCGTCTGGCACAATCCGCAGACGGAATAGCCGTCATACCCATAGCGCTCATGGCAAATGGGCTTGATCGCCTGAGCGTGATAAAGGATGCACTTTACTTTATCATGCCCTTCCGGGGTGATGGCCTGGGCCGGGCAGCGCCGGATACAGGCGGTGCAGCCGTTTTGGGCCTGGCAGTATTCATTATATGTTTTATAGGGCCGCGGCGTGGGATCCAGCTTTCCATGCACGATCACTGAACCATACCGGGCGGCCTTTCCTTTGGGAGAAATCAGTCCATCGCACAATCCAAAGGTACCCAGCCCCGAAATATGCGCCGTATGCCGCTCCGACCAATTGGAGATCTTCACAAATTTTTCGCTGTCTCCCCAGGAAAACTGATCGGAGCACATGGGCGCCACCGCGTCATAACCCAAGGCGGTGAGATGCTCCGCCAGGGCCTTGGCCAAATTCCGGTTGCACTCTTCCCCATGCACCCGCACCATTTGCCATTCCATCGGGGGGCAATCATCCTGCATTCTGCTCTTATCCCGGTTTTCTTTGGTCTGGGGCAGCACCCAGCTGATCACGCTCACGTTTTCGGCATCATATTCCTTCCCGAACGCGCACTGGAGCCATTCCTGGGGCAGGCGATAGAAATCGGGATCGATATGACGCTTATAAAAGGGATACAATTCATCCGTCGCGCTGCTAAAGCCCACCAGGGGCAGATCGAAGGCAGGGCCTTCAAATTCCTTCATGGTGTTGTTTTCGGGGATACTCATATAATCCCGGATCCATTTTTCGATATAGGCATTGGTGATTTTCATAAGCGTTCCTTCCTTTCCCCTTTAGTATACCACAGGTCATATTTTCTGCCAATTCTATTTTTATTCAATGTGGTCATTTTTCTCCCAATGCATAAAAACATCCAAAAAACAGAAAATATACGCTATTTTTGTATAAATATCCTTGACAAATGAATAATCATGCATTATAATTCATTTCGTAATCAAAAAGGGAGGAATGAAACCATGAAGTCTAAATTGATGATCGCTCTCACGCTGGTATTGGCGCTTTGCCTGGCCTCCAGCAGCGCCCTGGCCTGCACCGCCATTTATGTGGGCGGCAACCTCACTGCAGACGGCTCTGCTATGTTTGCCCGTTCCGAGGATTATTCCAATAGCTATGCCAAAGTGATGTATGTGAGCCCCGCCGGGGAATACAAGGCCGGCGAAACCTACTATGGCTGCTACGGCTTCTCTTATGTATGGACCAAGGACAGCTATTCCTTCACCACCTTCTCCGATGAAAACGGCGCTGCCGTGGATTATGAATGCCCCAACTGCTGGCATCCCGATATGGAATGCGGCGAAAGCCATAAGCACGCTCCCTACGGCGCTGCCGGCACCAATGAAATGGGCGTATCCATTTCCGCCACCGAAACCCTCTACACCTCCAGCCCCGTGTATGATCTGGATCCCTACACCGATCTGGGCATTGAAGAAGCCGAAATCACCACCGTGATTCTGAGCCAGGCCGCCACCGCCAAGGAAGGCGTGGAGCTGCTGCTGAGCATTTATGATGAAGTGGGCTGCAACAACGGTTCCGGTATCTTTATCGCCGACCATAACGAAATCTGGTACATCGAAAACGTCACCGGCACCCAGTATGTGGCTGTGAAGCTGAATGACGATGTGGCCTTTGCCCAGCCCAACCAGAGCGTGATCGGCCTGATCGACCTGGATGACACCGAAAACGTGATCGCCTCCGCCAATCTGATTGCCTTGGCCAAGCAGGCCGGCACCTTCGTGGGCGATGAAGCCGCCAACACCATCGACTATGTTGCCTCCTATAATGGCGACCAGGTTGCTTCCCAGCGCATGATCGACGCCCTCACCTTCTTTGATCCCGCCGTGGATCCTGATAACATCGTAAACGCCGATTACACCATCTCCAACGTGGACGCCGAAGGCAATATCGTGCCCTTCTACGGCAATATTAAGCTGGATCACCTCTACACCGTGGCGGATATCGTGGATTATTACCACATCCCCTCCATCGGCAAGGCCGGCAACACCGAAGTTCATATCTTCCAGATCTTTGATGAAGATTCCCTCACCGATACCGTGGAATGGGTGGCCATGGATCATGGCGGATACAGCCCCTTCGTGCCCTTCTATCCCATGCTGACCAAGGATACCTATGACGCTTATAAAACCAGCGCCGTCTTCGCTTCCTTCGTGGAAGAAGAGCCCGCTGAAGGCCTCTACTACCCCACCACCACCACCAAGCGGGTGGACGGCCAGCGCGTCACCGTGGAAGGCTTCAAAGTGCTCCCCGCCAACTGGGCCGATTCCATGTACTGGACCATGGACGCCATGAGCAACCTGATTGAAAGCGGCGTGGCTACCGGCGGTGAAGTGGTCGTTGCCAATAAGGTTCTGGCCGAACTGCAGAACAAGTGCTACCAGGCCTATGAAGATTTGAAGGCTGCCGCCCAGGGCGAAAACGCTGCCGATGCCTGCACCGAAATCAGCGAAAAGATCGCCGAAGAAGTGCATAAGGCTTGCGTGGAACTGGTCAACAACATGAAATAATTTCCCACTTAAAGGGCCCGTGTTTCGAAAGAAACACGGGCCTGCAGACTGTCAAAAAACCCCTGGGATGCGTCGAAGGGCCGCTGCCCTTCGACTGAAATCCACAGCCGGCGACATGTGCGGCGGCGAGGAGCGGAAGTATTCCGCTTCCTATATCAATTTACGACCGCAAAAATAGGCTTTCCAGCCCTGTGAAAAGGGATGGAAAGCCATTTTTGCAGTAAATGTGATGGATCGAATGGAAGACTGCTTTAGCTGACTTCCATTCGCAGTTTGTCGAAAATACTTTTTCGACAAACTGAAGGCCCGTGTTTCGAAAGAAACACGGGCCTGGTTTTTTCAGGATATTATTCATCTATTTCTTTTGCAACGGGCGGGGCATATACTGCATGCTTGGTGGTTCCATACCAGGAAAGCCTTTGCCCACAGCATTCACAGCAATCGGCATATTCATGATCGATCACTGCATGGCAATGGGGGCAATAGCACCAGGCGCCATCCGCTGTATGCTCATATACCAGCATGGGCAGGGCGCGCTTGATGCAATGGTCAATGAGCAGTAATTCCCCCTTAGCCAGCTCTACCTTCACGCGTCATTTCCGCCAATATCGCTTCGATCTTTGCCAGTAATTTTCTCAATGCCCGTCTTTTGCTATAATCCTTTACGATCATATGTTTTATCCCTGCCATCAATTCGCCGTAATGGAGCCGCTGGTATATGCTTTGGTCTCCACGCCATTGTCGATTCCGCAAATAAAAATTACCTTCACCCGGTAGGTTTCCCCCTCGAATCCATAAAAATATTTGCTGAACGTGTAGGAGGCAAAGCCGCTGATGGTTTTCCCATTCAAAAGCCCGGAGCAGTCTACCCAATCGCCATCCTCCTCCAGCCGTTCCACTTGGTAGGTGGATACGCCCAGGGTGTCGCTGATTTCAAGGGCATTGGCCGTAAAAGTGATTTTGATGCATCCGCCGCCCTGGCGGGAAAGCGTGGTGCCGTAGCTGCTGAAGTATGCACTGTCGCGGGGGTCAATTCCGTTTTCAGCCAATGCAGGAATAACGCAGCTGCTTAACACCAAAATAATCGCCAGCAGAAAAGAAATAATTTTTTTCATTGTTCATTCTCCTCTCAAGTAAAGCATGCGGAGCGTCCTTACCGAAAGTTCTCAACAATCCTCAGCATTTCTTCCTTCGTTGCATCGCCATATACTAAATAGTGCATGTTTCTCACAATCCACGAAACAGATTGCACTTCCCCTCGCTTATTGTAATAGAAGCTCAAATCCCCCACGCCTTCCATCGTTTCCACGCTGGATGAAGTCTGCTCAAATTCAATCCCGGAAACTGCTTCGTCATGATGAAACAGCACCGCTGTGAAAAGCAGGTTTTCTTCATCTGTCCGGTAGGCAATGGAGATATTGGTGGTATCCTCATCGGCGTAGAGCGTGCCCTGGAAGAAGGAAAACCGCGCCGGCACCCCGCCGGGGATGATCTTATATCCGTCAATTTCCGTGGGCATCTCTTCCAGCGATGCAAAGCTCTGCTGAGAAAATTCAGTATCCGCATCCCGATAGGCATCGTCATGCGAATTGGAAATGCTCGGTTGATGGTTGCTTTCGGTGTATATGCCAAATGTTTCTGCCATCGGCTGCAGAAGCTTGAGCAGAAAAGTCCAGCGGAAGGCCTGGGCTGTCTGAAAGGATAACACAAACAAGATCACCACGGCCGCAGCAGTCAAGGCGCACCGCTTCAATACCGATCCGCCCTGCGGCTTCTTTTTGCGTTTCTTTTCTATTTCTTTCCACGCATTTTTCAGCACATCCTCCGGCGGCGTTTCCTCCTCCAGAAGATCCAGCAATTCATCGATCAATGCTGAATCCACCTGTGCCTCCGGCTTGCTCAATTCCTCTTCCAGTATTTTTTCTAAATCATCCCGTATCACCTTCGTATCTTCATCTATTCTTAGCTTTTCCAGAATCTTGTGATGGCTTTGAATATTCGGCATGATGCACACTCCATTCTTATATGTCTTGAGCATACCATATTATTACAAGAAAATATAAATTACGTATATTTTTTCAATTTATTTCTCACCCGGAAAACCCGAACCCGCACGGCGTTGGGGGAAATGCCCAGGCTTTCTGCAATTTCATCCACCGATTTTTCCTCTATGCAATATTGCCGAATCAAGAGAATCTCCTCTGGCAGCAGCACCTGCTCCATCAGCAGGAGCAGCTCCGTTTCCCTGTATTTTTCTTCGCCCAAAGATGAAAAAAGCAGCGAATGATGCACATTTCCTTCATATTTCGCTTGTGCATTTCGTCGCTGCTTTTCCCTGTTCCGTGCCGTGGCACGCCCATAATTTCTGCACAGATGAATGGCCGTGATCACCAGCCACCCTTCCGGATTGGGATGATTGCGTATGTTCTTTTCCTCCGCTAGCAAAAATACCTCCTGCAGCACATCCTGAGCGTCTGCCGCACTTCCCGTATATGCCCGCAGCCGGTTTTCCGCCAGGCGGTATATCCGCGCCTTGTTGGCCTCATAAAGCTCCTGGAGCCATTGACCGGAATTCATGCCAATCATCCTTTTCTCTTTTGTTTTGGTACCCGATAAAAAAGGGGCTGCTTCATTTGATTTTCAGCAGCCCCTTTTCACTTGACAATTTTTTCGGTGCATTCCCACACCGGTTCTTCCGTTTCGCGCATTTTCCACATTTCATCCAGCATCAGGCATTCTGGATGGGGAAATGAATAAAGCCGGAAAAAGCCAGGAAATCCACTGCTTCCTAGATCAATGCGGAAGCGGATCAAGCTGTAAAATCAGAATTTTCTCCAGACCATCTTATTGACTACGCCGGTATAGCTCTGGATGATTTTGACCACCTTGGTGGAAACGTTTTCTTCCACATAGTCCGGCACAGGGATGCCCAAATCGCTGCTGAGATTCATTTCAACAGCCGTATCCACTGCCTGGAGCAGGCTGTGTTCATCAATGCCGGCCAGCACAAAGCAGCCCTTATCCAGCGCTTCGGGGCGCT
>SVGW01000019.1 GCA_015056125.1 Clostridiales bacterium
GTAAATTGATATAGGAAGCGGAATACTTCCGCTCCTCGCCGCCGCACATGTCGCCGGCTGCGGATTTCAGTCGAAGGGCAGCGGCCCTTCGACGCATCCCAGGGGTTTTTTGACAGTCTGAAACGCCAGGAGAGAAAGCAAGCTTTCTCCTCCGGCGTTTCTTTTCGTTTTCTCCGGATGCATAGCATCCGACTGGCGGCGAATACGCCGCCGTGACCGTGGGCGACCAACGTTTCCCGGCGCTGCACCGGCACATTTTCTGCAGATGAAGTTAAGCAATATCCGGAGAAAGGGTCAAGGGGCAATGCCCCTTGCGGGGTTGGGGGCGGAGCCCCCCTACGGTTCCCCACCTCATGTATTTTACATAGATTTTTCATAAACTTTTTTTTGATTGAATTTTGTTATGATAGGATGAAAATGTAAAGAAAGAAGAAGCGAGGAAGAAAGAATGAATCTGTTTGACGTATTGGAACTGATCGGAGGCCTATGCCTATTTCTCTTTGGCATGAATCTGATGGGCTCCGCCCTGGAAAAAAGGGCGGGCGATGGACTAAAAAGCATTCTGGGGAAAATGACTACCGGGAAAATGACAGGATTTTTAACGGGCCTTGGGGTCACATCCATTATTCAATCCTCCTCTGCCACCACGGTCATGGTGGTGGGCTTTGTGAATTCCGGAATCATGACCCTGACTCAGGCCATCAACGTGATCATGGGTTCCAACGTGGGCACCACGGTGACGGCATGGTTTTTATCCTTAACGGGCATTGAAAGCAGCAATGTGCTGGTGCAGCTCTTAAAGCCCTCCTCCTTTACGCCTATTCTGGCTTTGGTTGGAATCATTCTGTATATGGGCTTTAAGGACAGCAAAAAAAGAGATACCGCCACCATTCTTCTGGGCTTTGCTACGCTGATGTTTGGTATGGATACCATGTCCGCTTCGGTGGCAGGGCTGAAAGAGGTGGAGGGTTTCCGCAATATCCTTACCATGTTTTCCAATCCGATCCTGGGCGTATTGGCCGGGGCAATCCTTACCGCCATCATCCAATCCTCCTCTGCCTCTGTAGGCATTTTGCAGGCCCTTTCCTCCACCGGCCAGGTGAATTTCGGGGCGGCCATTCCCATTATTATGGGCCAGAATATCGGTACCTGCGTGACGGCGCTGCTTTCTTCCGTGGGCACCAACAGAAACGCCCGCCGGTCCTCCATCGTGCATCTTTCCTTTAATATTATTGGCACGGTGGTGCTTCTCACGGTGTTTTGCCTGGCGCAGGCGATTTTTGATCTATCCGGCTTTGTAAACGGCCCGGCCAGCGAGATGGGTATCGCTATTGCACATTCAGCCTTTAATATCCTGTGCACGGCCATGCTGTTGCCTGCCTCTTCCCTGCTGGAAAAGCTTTCTTATCGCTTTATTCCAGAACCCAAGGGACAGAAAAAGAAGGAAGAAAAGATTGAATTGGATGAGCGCCTGATGGCCACCCCCGCCATTGCGCTGGAACGGTGCCGGGTGGTAACCAATCACATGGCTTCCCTTTCTGCCGGCGCTATGGAGGACGCCATGCATATGCTGGAAGCATACGACCCCGAAACCGCGGACGGCATCAAAACCGCAGAAAATGCTGCAGACCGGTATGAGGATATATTGGGCAGCTATCTGGTGAAATTGAGCACTTATCCCTTAAGCGATAAGGATAGCCATGAATCGGCGAAGCTTCTTCATGTGATCGGGGATTTTGAAAGGATTTCCGATCATGCTGTGAATATCCTGGAATCGGCTGAGGAATTAATGGAAAAAGGCATGGCATTTAGCGAAACAGCGCAAAAGGAATTAAAGGCCATGGTGGGCGCTGTGAATGAATCGGTGGTGCTGGCGAAAAAGGCCTTTGAGGAAAACGATCTCATGGCGGCTATGCTGGTGGAGCCTTTGGAAGAAATTGTGGATGCGCTGAAAAAGAAGCTGCGATCCAATCATATCATGCGCATGCAAAAGGGCGATTGTACCATTGAAATGGGATTTGTGTGGTCCGATCTGCTCACCAATTTGGAGCGGGTATCCGATCATTGCTCCAATATCGCCGGATGCGTGATTGAAATGAGCCACGATGCTTTGGATTTGCACGATTATCTGCGCCGGGTGAAAAAAGAAAGCCGCTCCTATCAGGAAGCATACCGGGAGTATCAGGCCAAGTATCTGGATATTTTAGCGTAAGGAGAGGGGAACCGTGGGGGCTTCGCCCCGCAAGGGGCATTGCTCCTTGACCCTTCCTCCGGATACTCTGCATCCGGGGAAAACAAGAAAAAATGCCGGTTGGAGAAAGCTTGCTTTCTCTCCCGGCATTTTCTCGTTTTCTTTGTGCCCGCGAAATTGTGTTTCCGTTTCCTCAAGTTTCTTGCGGAAACCCTAAAGGTTCAAAAAATTTGCATGTCGCATACCGGAGTCCAGAGGACGATGTCCTCTGGCGCGGGGTACAGGGGCCGAGGAGGCCCCTGCCTTCGTCAAAACTGCTTCAAAGTCTGGCTAATATACCAATCGGTGCCATCGGTTTCCAAAGTGATGGTGCCTTCCCCGGAAAACTTGGCGGGCAGCTTGCGATTGGCGATCTGGTTTTTCGCTTTGCGCACTTCATCGCTGTTATTGTTGGTGGCCCAGAGGAAATCCGGGTTCACGATATCCAGGAATTCGGTGACGAAGGGGGTGAGCCCATGGTGGGGAAACTTGGCCACATCCGCCTTGATGATCTCGTGATCCAAAGTATCCATAAAATAGCGCTGGGCCAGGCCGGTGATATCGGCGGTCAGGAGCGCGGAAGCATCCTTGTAGACCAGCTTGGTGAGGGTGGAAAGATCATTGATGGTTTTGCCCTCGGGCCAGCGGTAAACGGTAAGGGTGGCTTCCCCCAGAGTGAGCACATCGCCGATTTGTAATTGCCGGTAGGGGATGCCCGCCTTATCCACTTCCTTCACCGTGCGCTTATGCAGATCATTGCGGAAATCCTTGGCGAAGATGGATACGAATTCATCCGCCGTGAAGCCGTACTGCAAAAGGTAGTAGAGGCCGTCGATATGATCATCGTGGGGGTGGGTATTGTAGATATATTTAAAATGGGTGATGCCCCGGGCGTTGAGGGCGTCCCTTAGCTTTTCCCGCCAGGGTTTGGCGCCCCCATCCACCATCATGCATTCGCCCCCGGCTTCCAGGAGCATGCAATCGCTTTCTCCGGTGCGGAATACCGTGATGCGGAGCAGATCCCTGGTTTCCCAATCGGCGGGCACATCTTTATCCACAAATACTTCCCCCAGGGCGGGAGCCGTGCCCAGAAAAAGCGCACAGACCATCAAAAGAGCAAAAATTTTCTTCATGTGTTTTCTCTCCGTATTGATAATATACATAAAAATTATAACATAATGATCAATCAATCGTAAACAGAAAAATGCTGTAATATATGTAAAAAAAGGCCGCAAAAGCGGCCGTTTCTGCTTTTTAGAAGGAATCTGCCCGGAAAATATACAAAGGCAGGGGCAGCCAGGATTTTGCCAGGGGCGGCAGATCTTCCATGGCAGTGAGGGGCGAAAAGAAGAAAGAAACCGCCTGGCAGGGAGTGAACACAAAATCGGGCGCATCGCATGTTTCCTCCGCCCGGGCCATGCCCCCCTGGAGGGAAAGGGCATATCTTCCCTCGCCCTCAATTTCCACCACCATCCGCCCGGCAGGCAGGGGATATTTTTGATGCTTGTAGGCAAGGCAGGTTTCCAACACTTTTTTCCAGTTGAGGATGCGGAATTTTTTCCCATCGGAGAGGCTGCATCCTTCTGCCAGGGGCTTTAAGAAGGCATACAGAGCCTTTTGATGCCAGAAGGCGACAAATTTGCATTTTTCCTTGCCCTGCATATACGCCTTGATCACCTGGGGCAGCTTTTCATCATCCGCAAGGACGAGCTCGAGAACCGCATCCTCATTGCCGTAAAGATAGCCCAGGAAGTCTCCGTTGAAAGAAATGCAGAAAAAGGATTGATTCCAGGACTGCATAATGGAAAGGAGCCGGCTGCGATCCCGATCGCAGATCATTTCCTGCTGAAGCATCAGTTCATAGGCAGCATCCAGAGCAGGATCGGATGCATCGGTGATCTTCCGGATGGTCACCTGGCTGTCATCCACGTCCTTCAGGGCATGGCGAACATTATTATAAGTGACGTTAAATTCCCGGTTCAGGCCGCCCATCTCAAAATTCCAATAGGCATAGCGCTGGCGCTGGCCCCCGAGAATGAGCAGATCCAGGCCCCTCTTTTTGCCGTCCTCGATCATCATATCCATGAGCTTTTTCATGTGCCCTTCGCCCCGGCTCTTTTCATGCACGGCCACTGAACCAACCAGCCCGATATTCAGGGATAATCGATCATTCAAATGCAGCGTGGTATCCGGCATGGCAATGCAGGCGCGGATCTTTCCGTCGTTTACGGCCACATAATGATGGGGCGCATAGCCGGGATAGGCGTATTCCTTGGAAAGCAGCTGATCGAAATGATGGGGCACTCTGGTCTGGCTGAACACCAGATTGATCAGATCCAGGATATTTTCTTCTTCCTCCGGGCGGGCAATGCGGTATTCAAGCATAAAAACCTCCGTAATAATTCGGAATTAACCTTTTGTTACTTTCTGTCCCTGGGGGGTATCCTTTACCACATAGCCGGCAGCGGCCAGGGCGTCCCGGAGCTCATCGCTCTTTTTCCAGTTCTTTTCCTTGCGGGCCTGGGCGCGCTCATCCAGCATGGCCTGGATTTCCTGGGGCAGTTCGTCGTCCGCTTTCTTGGAAAGCAGGCCCAGCACATCAGTGAGCTCCAAGAGGGTATTCAAGGTCTTTTCCACGGCGGCCTTGCTGCTCTGCTCATTTAAGGATACATTGGCATCCTTCACCAGTTCAAAAATGGCGCCCATGGCATCGGCGGTGTTCAGGTCATCGTCCATGGCTTCGTCAAAGCGCTGCACATGGGCGTCCATCTGGGCCATCAATTCCTTTTCGGCATCGGTGAGGGGCTGATCCTTGGCGTTTTTCAGCAGGAACTGAAGATTTTCCCGGGCGGTATAGAGCCGCTGGAGGGAGGAATGGGCCTGGGCCACCATATCTCGGCTGAAATTCACGGGGCTGCGGTAGTGAGCAGAGAGCATGAACATGCGCACGTCCTCGGGGTTATATTCCTTTACGATATCCCGAACCGTAAAGAAATTGCCCAGGGATTTGCTCATTTTTTCATTATCGATATTGATGAAGCCGTTGTGCATCCAATAGCGGGCAAAGGGCTTGCCGGTGGCGCATTCGGACTGGGCCACTTCGTTTTCATGATGGGGGAATAAAAGATCCTTGCCGCCGGCATGGATATCAAAGGTTTCCCCCAGGTATTTCATGCTCATGGCGGAGCATTCAATATGCCAGCCGGGCCGGCCCATGCCCCAGGGGGATTCCCAGGCGGGCTCGCCGGGCTTTTGCGCCTTCCACAGGGCGAAGTCGGCGGGGTGCTTTTTCACATCGTCCACGTCAATACGGGCGCCCGCTTCCAAATCATCCATATTCTGGCCGGACAGCTTGCCATAGCCCTTATCTTTCTGGGTATCAAAGTATACATCGCCGCCCACTTCGTAGGCATAGCCCTTATCCTGCAGGGTTTTCACCAGATTGATGATCTCCTGCATGTGCTCGGTGGCACGGGGATGCACGGTGGCGGGGCGGATGCCAAGGGAGCCTGCGTCCTTATAATATTCGGCGATGAAGCGATCGCCCAATTCCTTTACCGTGATGCCCTCTTCATTGGCACGGCGAATCATTTTATCATCGATATCGGTGAAATTCTGAACGAAGGTGACTTCGTATCCCCGGTGGGCAAAGTAGCGGCGCAGCACGTCAAATACAATGAAGGGCCGGGCATTGCCGATATGGAAATAATCGTACACCGTGGGGCCGCAGGCGTAAATGCCCACTTTGCCTTCGTGCAGGGGCTGAAATTCTTCCTTTTTCCGGGTCTGGCTATTGTAGATCTGCATGGGAACCTCCAAGTTTTTGTTTATTTTTTGCGGGGGGAACCGCTTTTGCGTCAAAAGCGGTTCCCCCGCTCCCCCTCCGAAAACCGATTGGGAAAAAAGGAGTCGCCGTTTTATCGGCAATGTGTCCCAGTTTCAACAGGGGGAATTACTTTGTTTTCTTGTAATGAGTAAATATCCCAACCGGTTTTCTTTGGGAGAGCGTGAGAGGGCCTTTCTTTTTCCGAAAAGAAAGGTTCTCTCGCATATTTTTATTTTTCCCGGCCGGGGCAGTCCTCCACCGGGCAGTTGTCGCAGCCCAGCTTTTCGGCGCAGTCGGTGAGGGAGCGTTCCAGATGAATGAGGCGCTTATACAGTGCGTGTACCTTATCCAGCATGGGATCGGGGAGATCGCCGTGGTTCAGATCAATATCCGGGCGATGATCGGGCCCCCGCACAATGCGGCCGGGATTGCCCACCACCGTGCATTGATCGGGCACGTCCTTTAATACGATGGCCCCGGCGCCCACTTTCACATGATTGCCGATATTGATGGGCCCCAGGATCTTGGCGCCTGCGCCCACGGTGACCCCATCGCCGATGGTGGGGTGGCGTTTGCCGGTATCCTTGCCAGTGCCGCCCAGGGTGACGCCCTGATAGAGGGTGACGTTATTGCCAATCACGGTGGTTTCGCCGATTACTACACCGCTGCCGTGATCGATAAAAAAGCCTTCGCCAATCTGGGCGCCTGGGTGGATTTCAATGCCGGTTTTTTTCGCGGTGCGGCTGGAAATCCACCGGGCGATGAAGAAATGGCCCTTGAGATAGGCTTTGTGCGCCCTGCGGTGGCGGCGAATGGCCTTGAACCCGGGATAACAGAAAAACACCTCCAGGCGGGAATGCACAGCCGGGTCCCGGGCCATGATGGCGCTTAAATCCTTTTTCAGGATTTCAAACATTGATTTCCCCCTTTCAAAAAGAAAAAGGCATGCCCTTCTCCCAAGAGATAAGCATGCCGCTTTGAATCCACTCTTTTTTACATGGAAATCGCTTTAACGCTGCGAATGCGGCAAAGCATACTTTCTTTTCTGCCTTGCGGCTCCCGGGGGCACTGCTCGGGGCAGCCAAGCGCGCTTGCAGCCAGTGACGCGCTCTCTCTTTCGCTGCCTGATCGGGCTTTTTTCCCGTTCTTCACCGATACCATTATATGCGCGAAAAAATAAAATGTCAATCTCCTATTTACGGCAGATCCAGCCAGAGCCCGGGATAGGAATCCACAATCACATCATTTATCTGATCCAAATCATTCCACAGGCCGGGGTATGCTTTTTCCCGGGGCTGCTGTGTGGGGGCGGGGGATGCAAATAAGCCGCTGAAAAAGGAAGCGATGGAATCGATCAGGCCGGGGCCGGCATGATCTTCCTCCACTTCATCTGCTGCAGCGCCGAAGGCGTGCACAAAATCCGCATAAGCGCCGCTGCCGGCAAGATGGGCATACTGGGTGATGTAATCCGGATATTCTTTGGTGGTATTCAAAGGAAAGAAAACGGAAAGCCCCCGGGCATGGACGTCTATATCAGGGGTGGACCGGCGATAGACAACGGATTCGGTTACGGCGGCTTTCAGGGCCCTGGTTTCATCCGGCAGCAGCTTTTCCAGGGCGTCGCACAGATTCCGGATATCGGCCAGATCCGTGTTTTCCTGATCGGCAGGATCAAAGCTGCCAAAGGAAGTAAGCTGGGCGCGGGCTTTTTTCAATGCACCGCTCTCCCCTTTTTCCATGAGCGCCGTCATTCCTTCACCCAGGGCATTGAGGGCGACCGTAATTTTTTCTGCTTTTTCAAGATCCACTATGGAGAAAGTGGAATAAGAAAAATGCTGCTCCTGGGCCTGGGTGATGAGGGCATCTGCGGCCAGCTGAAGAAAGGACTGGGTATCCAAGGCGGGATCATGCAGAAGGACTGTGAAAAGCTGCTCATAGGGCAGGCCGATGCCGGGCATCATTTCCTGGCTGGCGGCCATATACCGGGCATAAGGGGATAAAACCGCGGCCACCTCGCTGCTGGCCATCAGGCAGGCGTCCATCATCACGGCGTCCAGCTTTTTTCCCTTGAGCCCCGTTTTCAAAGCGCGGTTCAACTCCAGCAGGGTCAGGGAATCATCGCTGAAAAGCGGATCGGGACACACGCCCTCCATGGGCCCGCCTCCGTGGCTCCAAAGCACCAGGATCACCCGGCCCCGGGGCGCCCGGGCAAGGCCCCATTCCAAAAAGCTGATCAGGGTTTCCGTCCGGCCCATATTCTTTTTTCCCAGGGAATCATCCGCAAGCACCAGCTCCTGCCCCACCACCTGAAAGCGCTGATTGCGCCCGCTGGCGATGGCACGCGTGTGCCATTCCTTTACGCCCCCCGTTTCCACCAGCACGGTGACGGGGCCGTTTTTAGGCAGATTGGCCCGGAGCATTTCCTGCAGATCCAGGGAAGCAAAGGAATTATTTTCTTCCAGATCGGTGCCGCACATGTAAATGAGAAAGGTGGTGGACTCCTGCTGGCCGGAAAGGGCCGAAAAAGGAAAAAGGCAAAGAATCAGCAGGGAAAGAAGGATTTTTTTCATAAAATTCCCCCTTTCAGCGGATGGGCTCAAAGGTGGCAAGGATGGATTCCAGCTCGGCCAGGTTTTCATCGTTGAGACGATCATCTGCGTAATAGGGATAAAAAAAGAACGCAATGCACCAGCCCCCGGAGATGGTATCCACATAATAATATTCTCCGTCCACGTCCCCTTCCACATGATAAATCAGGAAGGGGATTTTACTGGGATTTTCCTGAAATGTTTTAAGGTAGGTGAGGGTTTCCTTTTCGTAGGCGGCTTCAATATTGATCATATAGGTCATTTTATCCCGCTTGTTGGCCCGGTACAGGCTAAAAGCGCCGTAATGTTTCCGGTAATCATAAATCTGGCATTCCAGCATCATATGGGAATCGGTGGCGCTGCCCAGAAAAAAGATGCCTTCTTCCGGGCTGGAATAATCGGAAATTTTAGAATAATCGCATTTCCAGCCCCGAGGCAGCTGAAAGAAAAAGGCATCCGGGGCCAGGAACTCCTGGGCCAGGGCTGAGGACGAAAGAAAGACCATCAGAAAAAGAAAAATCAGCAGCTTTTTCACGCCGGTCACCGCCTTTTTAGGCACTTGATTCTATAAAAAAATTATAGCATATGGAAAAAAAGAAAGCAAGAAACATGATGAAAGAGACAGAGCTTTGACGGATGGGGATAATCGGAAAAATAATATCTTAACAAACTTTCTCTTCTATGCTATAATAAAGAGAATGCAGAAGTGTATTCTTATTTGACTGGCACGAGGAGGAAGCGCCGGATGGATTCTTACAAGCTGCTCATTACAGGCGGCATCCCGCTGATGGGCGAAACCTATGTATCGGGCGGCAAAAATACATCGGTGGCGGTCATTCCCGCGATCTTGCTTTCGGATGAGCCCTGCACCATTGAAAACCTGCCGGACATTGAGGACGTGCACGTATTGGTGGATATTTTAAGGGATCTTGGGGCTAAGGTGGATTTTGACGGAAGAGAGCGCCGCATCACGGTGGATCCCCGGGGGGTGAACACCCATACGGTGCCCTACCGGCAAAGCAAGCGCATGCGTGCCAGCTATTATTTCCTGGGTGCGTTGCTGGGCCGCTGCGGCCAAGCAGACGTGGGCTATCCCGGGGGCTGCACCATCGGCAATCGCCCGGTGGATCAGCATTTAAAGGCCTTCCGAGCATTGGGCGCAGAGGTGGAAGAAAGGGGCGCTATTATTTCTGCTAAGGGCAAAATGATGGGCGCCGGCGTATTTTTTGATAAGATCACCGTGGGCGGCACCATTAACGCCATGCTGGCCGCCGCCAAGGCGGAGGGGAATACCATCCTCTATAACGCGGCGAAGGAGCCCCATATCGTGGACCTGGCCAACTTTTTAAACTCCATGGGCGCAAAAGTAAAGGGCGCAGGCACGGATACCATCCGCATCACCGGCCGGCCCCATCTTCATGGCAGCGTATACACCGTGATCCCCGATCAGATTGAAACGGGCACGCTGATGATCGCCGCTGCGGCCACCAGGGGGGATGTGACCATCCACGGCTGTATCCCCACCCATATGGAAGCGCTCACGGCCAAATTGCTGGAAATGGGCGTGCAGGTGACCGATACGGACGACGCCATCCGTGTGCGCACGGTGCGGGGGCACCGGGCCGTGAATATCAAAACCCAGGAATATCCCGGCTTCCCCACCGATCTTCAGCAGCCCATGAGCGCGCTGCTCACCAAGGCGGGGGGAGATTCCATCGTGATTGAAACGATTTTTGAATCCCGCTTTAAGCACTTAAATGAAATGCGCCGGATGGGCGCAAGGGTACAGATTCTGGACCAGACAGCCATTATCGAGGGCGTGAGCGAATTATACGGCGCGCCCGTGACGGCTACCGATCTTCGTGCCGGCGCGGCGCTGGTGGTGGCGGGGCTGATGGCCAAGGGCACCACCGAAATTTATGAGCCCGGCTTTATTGAGCGGGGCTATGAGCACATTGAAGAAAAGCTCCGTTCCCTGGGCGCCGATATCCGCCGGGAGCCGGTGGAAGCGAAAACGGATAATTAAGAATTAAAAATTCAGAATGAAGAATACTATATCATTCATATCAAGCAGAATTCAAAATGCTTAATTCTGCATTCTTAATTCTGAATGAACCCATCGGGGGTGAATTCGTGAATGCCTTTGAAGTGCTGGGGCTGAATACGGATGCGGATCAGCAGCAGGTGCACCAGGCCTACCGCACCCGGGTGAAGGAATGCCATCCGGATCGATTTACCGATCCGGATATGCAAAAGCGCGCTCAGGAGCAATTGATTGAATTAAATCTTGCTTATGCGGAGGCACTCAGGCTCACAGCCGGGCTCCAGGGCCGGTATAACGGCGTGCCGCTTGATCAGGCCAAGCAAATCGCGAAAAGGCTCATGGAGCAGGGGCGCTATGAGAGCGCGCTATTGCAGCTTTGCCGCACGGATAACAAGGATGACGAATGGTATTTCATTCAGGGCCAGGTGCTTATGCAAATGAAGCAGTATGATTCGGCCCATCAATCCTTCCGGGAAGCGGTGAAAATGGAGCCGGAAAACAGGGAATACCGCGCCGGGGCCCTGGAAGCCGCAGTGGCCATGAAAAAGCATAAGAAGCTGCCCTATAAAGTGTTGGATTGGGCGGACGGATTGATTCACCCGCGGAAATATAAGTAAAAAAGAAAGGGGAAAATGATGAATCTTCCCAATAAACTCACCATCCTTCGGATCATCATGATTCCCATATGCCTGGCGCTTTGGGCGCTGGGCCAGCCCCTTGGGGCGGCCATCGTATTCGCTTTGGCAGCCATCACCGATTTTCTGGACGGATATATTGCCAGGAAGCAAAAGATTGTGACCGTATTTGGCAAATTTGCCGATCCGGTGGCGGATAAAGTGCTGGTGCTCACCGCCATGATTTTCCTCTGCGCCGATGGGCGGCTGCCCGCCTGGGCGGTATCTCTTGTGGCGGCCAGGGAACTGATGGTGGATGGACTTCGCCTGGTATCGGCGGGGAAGGGCAATGTGATCGCCGCCGGATGGCTGGGAAAAATCAAAACCAATCTGCAATTTTTCTGCGTGCTCTCCGCCATGCTTTTGCCCGCTGCTCACTGGCTTACGCTTACGTTGGCGGTGCTCATGAGCATCATGACGGTGCTCAGCGGCGTGGATTATTTCTGGGCCGCCAGGGACGTATTCAAGGAGGACAAGCCATGACCGCCCGGGAGATCGTAGAGGCAATGGCGGAAAAGGGCCTTACCCTGGCCACGGCAGAAAGCTTGACGGGCGGGCTTGTATCCGCTCAAATTTGCGGGGTTTCCGGGGCCAGCAAATGTTTCCTGGGCGGCGTATGCGCCTACCAGGATGAAATAAAAGGGAACATCCTTTCTGTTTTAGCAAAAACTCTGGATGAGTTTACCGCCGTCAGCGCTCCCTGCGCCCGGGAAATGGCCAGGGGCGCGAAGGAATTATTCCATGCCGACTATGCTCTTTCCACCACCGGCTATGCCGGGCCCACGGGGGATGATGTGGGGCTTGTGTATATCGGATTATCCGGGCCGAACGGAGAAAAGGCCCATCGCCTGCGATTGTCGGGAAGCCGCCAGGGCATCCGGCATATCACGGCGCAGATCGCACTGTATTTACTGAAAAAGGAGATAGATCAACATGGCCAAGAAAGCAAGCGATAAGAAGGATATGAAAAACCTGGAAGCCAGCCAGCAGGAAAAATTGCGGGCATTGGAAATGACCCTGTCCTCCATTGAAAAGGAATTTGGCAAGGGCACGGTGATGAAGCTGGGGGAAAAAACCGCCATGCAGGTGGATACGGTGCCCACCGGCTGCCTGGATCTGGATATGGCGCTGGGAGTGGGCGGCATTCCCCGGGGCCGCATTGTGGAAGTATTTGGCCCGGAATCCTCCGGTAAAACCACCGTGGCATTGCATGTGGTGGCCGAAGTGCAGAAAATGGGCGGCGCCGCGGCCTTTATCGACGCTGAGCATGCCCTGGATCCCAACTACGCCAAGAACCTGGGCGTGAATATTGATGAATTGTACGTATCCCAGCCCAACTGCGGCGAGGACGCCCTGGAGATCGCGGAAGCGCTGCTGCGCTCCGGCGCCATTGATATCGTGGTCATCGACTCCGTGGCCGCCCTGGTGCCAAGGGCCGAAATCGACGGCGAAATGGGCGATTCCTTTGTGGGCATTCAGGCCCGCCTCATGAGCCAGGCCATGCGCAAGCTCACCGGCGTGGTGGCGAAAACCAACGCCATCGCCCTGTTTATCAACCAGATACGCGAAAAAGTGGGCGTAATGTATGGCAATCCCGAAACCACCCCCGGCGGCCGGGCTCTGAAATTCTACGCTTCCGTTCGCCTGGACGTGCGCCGCGGCGAACAATTGAAAAACGGCTCTGAGGTGGTGGGCAACCGCACCAAGGTGAAGGTGGTAAAAAACAAGGTGGCCCCGCCCTTCCGCTCCTGCGAATTTGATTTGATCTACGGCCAGGGCATCAGCAAGGAAGGAAGCCTGCTGGATATGGCCGTTGCCAAGGATATTATTCAGAAGAGCGGCGCCTGGTTCTCCTACAATGATCAGCGCATCGGCCAGGGCCGGGATAATACCCGCCAGTTCCTCAAGGATCATCCTGAAATTTCCAATGAAATCGAAGCCGCTCTTCGCAAAGAAATGAGCGCTTCCCCTGTGCCTGCGGTGGATGAAGACGATATCCCCGAAATGGACCCCAATATGGAGATGGACGATGAAGCATGAGGGCTGCACCCTGTGCCGCATTGAATTAAAGGATGTGGGCGTAACTGCGGGGACGGATACGCTCCTTGACCGGGTGAATTTCCACATCCACTGCGGGGAATTGACTGCCCTGGTTGGGCCAAACGGCGCAGGAAAAACCACCCTGGTGAAGGCGCTTCTGGGCCAGACCCCTTATACCGGGCAGATTCGCCATGTGGACGCCCACGGCCATGATTTTCCCGCCCCCCGCATTGGCTATGTGCCCCAGCAATTGCCCTTCGATCGGGAAATGCCCTTGACGGTGCTGGATCTGATGGCAGGAAGCCTGCAAAAGCGCCCGGTATGGACGGGCGTGGGCAAAAAAACCCGGGAAAAGGTGGAAAAAGCGCTCTCCGAAACCCAGGCCGAGGCCCTGATCGATAAGCGGCTTGGGGCCTTAAGCGGCGGGGAATTGCAGCGGGTGCTCCTTTCCATGGCGATCACGCCCCTGCCGGATCTATTGGTATTGGATGAGCCCGTATCCGGCGTGGATCAGAATGGCCTTTCTCTCTTTTTGCAAACCGTATCCAGCCTGCGCCGCAGCCACCATCTGGGCATCCTGATGGTGAGCCATGATTGGGATTTGGTGCGCAGATACGCCGATCATGTGATTTTGCTCAATCAGCAGGTGCTCTGCGCTGGCAGCCCGGAAGAAGTGTTTGCTTCCGAAGCGTTTCAGAAAACCTTTTCTGCGGGGGGAGGCTTTTGAGTATGTCAACTTCCGTACCCGAAAAAGCAGCAGAATTATTCCTGGAGGGGTACAACTGTGCCCAGTCCATTTATGCTGCCTTTGCGCCCAGGATGGGCATTACGGAAAAGCAGGCGGCGCGCCTTGCTTCTGCTCTGGGCGGCGGGCTATGCCGCATGCGGGAAACCTGCGGGGCTGTATCCGGGGGCATGATGGTGCTGGGCGCGCTTCTTGGCTATGATGATCCCAAGGACGATGAAGCAAAAAAGCGCCTTTATGCCCGGGGACAAAGGGTGATGAAGCAATTTAAGGAGCGCTATGGCACCTTGAATTGCCTGGAACTGTTGAAATTGCCCAAGGGTGGCGCCCTTTCCCCCGTTCCCACCCCCCGCACCCAGGAATTTTATCAAAAGCGCCCCTGCGCCCGGTTTATTTATGAAATGGCCCGGCTTGTGGAAGAGGAACTGAGCCTTCCCGAACCCGAACTTTGAAGGAGTTTCATCCTTGAATACGATTTATCAGATCATGGATTGGCTGCTGCCCTTTGAGTGCTTCCAATTCAGCTTTATGAAAAATGCGCTGCTGGCGCTGCTGCTGCTCACGCCCCTTTTATCCCTCTTTGGCACCATGGCGGTGAACCGGCGCATGGCTTTCTTTTCCGATGCTCTGGGCCACAGCGCCCTGGCCGGAGTGGGATTGGGGATGCTGCTGGGGGTGCAGAATGAATTGATCAGCATGATTGTGTTTGGCGTGATCTGGGCCATCATGATTTCCCGGATCAATCGCACCGGCGGCGAGGCGGCAGACACCATCATCAGCGTATTTTCGTCCACCGGCATCGCTGTAGGATTGCTGATTCTGTCCCAAAATGGCAGCTTTTCTAAATATTCTTCTCTCCTGGCAGGAGACGTGCTCTCCATTTCTCCACCCGATCTATTCTGGCTTTTGCTGGCGCTGCCCCTTGGCATTGGCGCCTGGGCGCTGCTTTACAACAGGCTTTTGCTTACAGCGGTAAACCCCGCCCTGGCTCAAAGCCGGGGCATTAAGACCAAGTGGGTGGAATATGCCTTTGTATCTTTGGTGGCTATTGCGGTGATGCTGTCTATCAGGTGGGTGGGCGTGCTTTTGATTAACGCACTGCTCATCCTGCCCGCCGCGGCCGCCCGGAATATTTCCCGCACGGCGCTGCAGCATGCGCTTTTTAGCGTGCTCATTGGGCTCTTATCCGGAGTGGGCGGGCTGATCGCCGCTTACTATTTGGATACGGGGGTGGGCGCGGCGGTGGTGCTTTGCGCCGCTGTATGCTACGGAATTACCCTGCCCCTCAGGGGCCGCACCCGATAATGAATCTTGAAAGGCGTATACGAATGCAGTATACGCCTTCTGTAATTTACAAAAAATGGAAATAAAAGGAGATGCCTATGCGTATTCTGATCATTGGCAGCGGCAAATTGGGCCATACTCTGGCTCAGCGGCTGGTGGATGAAGGCCACGACGTGACGGTGGTGGAGCAGAATGAAAGCGTATTGCAAAAAACCGTGGACACCGTGGACGCCATGTTTATTCGGGGCAATGGCGTAAGCACCGAAACCCTTCGGGAAGCAGGGGCTGAAACGGCAGATATTGTGATCACCGCAACTGCGGGGGACGAAATCAACATGCTTTCCTGCCTGATTGCCAAGCGGCTTGGGGCCCAGTATGCCATCGCCCGCATCCGGGATCCGGAATACTTATCCAGCCTTGGCTTTTTGCAAAAGGAACTCTATATCGATTACGCCATCAATCCCGAACGGGCCACGGCACGGGAAATCAGCCGGATGCTGCGCTTCCCCTTTGCCGGGAATATTGAAACATTTGCCAGGGGCCGGGCGGAAATGGTGGATTTTCGCGCCGCCCAAGGGGATGCGGTGGTGGGCATTCCGTTAAAGGATATCTATAAAAAACGCCGCCAGCTGCCCCAGGTGCTCTTTGCCGCTGTGGAAAGAAACGGGGAATGCATCATTCCCAAGGGTGAATTTATCATTCAGCCCGGGGATCGGGTACATGTGGTATCCGACGTGGAAACCATCACCCACTTTTTTCATGCCCTTGGGAAGGGGATGGAAACCATTCGCTCCGTGCTGCTGCTGGGAGGTAGCCGCATTGCTTATTACCTGGCCTCTGTGCTGCTGAGGATGCACATTAAAGTAACCATTATTGAAGTGAATCCTGAAAAGGCACGTTTCCTTTCCGAGCTTCTCCCCGGGGCCACGGTGATCGAAGGGGACGGCACCGATCAGGAATTGCTGGAAAGCGAGGGGCTTACCGATTTTCATGCCTTTGTGGCCCTGTCCAACCGGGATGAAGAAAACCTGATGGCGGGCTTTTATGCCAATCAGCGGGGCGTAAAAAAGGTGATCGTGAAATCCAGCCGGGAAAATTACTCCAGCATCATGCATAATATGGGCCTGGACAGCATCATCAGCACCCTGAACGTGGCCAGTAACAATATCCTGCGCACGGTGCGCACCCGGGCCAGCCGCGCCCATGCTACGGTGGAGAGAATGTATCGGCTGATGGATGGAAGGGCGGAGGCATTGGAATTTATTGCTGCGGCAGAGGATTCCTACATCCATATCCCTTTAAAAGATTTGAAAATCGCCAAGGATTGCCTGGTGGCCGTAATCGTCAGGGAGAATCAGGTGAAGATTCCCTTTGGTAACGACACCATTGAGGCCGGGGATCGTGTGGTGGTGATCAGTCGAAAGACGGGGCTGAGCAGCCTGAATGAAGTGCTGAGAAGGGATTAAAATGAATCATAAGCTTGTATTTCGGTTGATGGGGCGGCTTTTGCTCATGGAAGCGGCGCTGATGATCCCATCGCTGCTGGTTTCCCTCATTTATGGAGAGGGCGACGCCATGGCATTTCTCATTGCAATTGGGATTACAGCCCTGTGTGGCGCGCTGCCTGCTTTTCTGTTTAAGCCCAGCCGCCAGGATTTAAACGCCCGGGATGGGCTGGCTGTGGCCGGGCTGAGCTGGGCGGTGCTTTCCCTCTTTGGCGCGCTACCTTTTCTTATTTCCGGCGTGATTCCCCGTTTTGCCGATGCGTATTTTGAAGCGGTGAGCGGCTTTACCACCACCGGCGCTACCATTCTATCCGATATTGAGGCGCTGCCCAAGGGCGTGCTTTTCTGGCGCAGCTTCACTCACTGGATCGGCGGCATGGGCGTATTGGTATTCACATTGGCAGTGCTGCCCAAATTGTCCGGGCGCACGGCCCATCTGGCTCGGGCAGAAAGCCCCGGCCCCACCTTTACCAAGCTGCTGCCCAAGATGGGCGATACGGCAAAAATCCTGTATCTGCTCTATTTTGCGTTGTCGTTTATTCTGTTTGTATGCCTTCTGATTTCAGGAATGAACGTGTATGACGCCTTGATTCATACCTTCGGTACTGCAGGTACGGGCGGCTTTTCCAATTACAATGCCAGCGTGGGTGCTTTTAATAGCCCTGCCATTGAATGGATTATTGCCGTTTTTATGATGCTCTTTGGCATCAATTTCGCCATGTATTATCATTTGCTGCGCAGAAACGTGAAGCCTATTTTGTGCAGTGAGGAGCTGAGGACATATTTGGGGATTATCCTAATATGCACCTTGGGAATAACGATTACAATTTTGCCCCAGTATAGTTTTGCCGACGGTCTACGCCATGCGTTTTTCCAAGTTTCTGCCATTATGTCCACCACCGGCTTTGCATCTGCAAATTTTAATCTTTGGCCCCTTTTCGCCAGAATGCTGCTGGTCATCCTTATTTTCGTGGGCGCCTGTGCAGGCTCCACGGCGGGTGGATTCAAAGTGAGCAGGATTGTGCTGCTGGTGAAAAGCGCAATTCGGGAAATTCAGCGTACCCTGCAGCCTCGAAAGGTGGCGGTGGTGCGTTTTGAGGGAAAACCAGTACAGGAAAGCACGTTGGGCGCGCTGGGCATTTATCTGTTTGTGTATGTGATCACCTTTATCATCGGTACGCTGCTGCTTTCTCTGGAAACACAGGATCTTACTTCAGCCTTTACCGCCTGCCTTACTTGCATTTCAAATGTAGGCCCCGGTTTGAACCAAGTGGGGCCGGTTGAGAATTTTGCATTCTTCTCTTCTCCTATGAAGCTTTTGCTTTCCTTTATCATGCTGGCGGGCCGCCTGGAACTATACCCCATGCTGGTACTTTTTGCGCCGTCTATGTGGAAAAAATGAGGAAAGAATGATGCAATATGCGCTTTTGATGCTTGTAATTCTGCTGGTGAGCGGACAGAGTGTCGCCTCCAAGCAGTATAATGTTTCGGTGGAAAAGCCCAAGGCCTTCATCTATGCAGGCACTTCGGCCTTTTTTGCCATGGTGTTCTTTGCAGTAAGCGCTGGGTTCCGCCTGGAATACAGCCCGGATTATCTTCCCTATTCCCTGGGTTTTGGCATTTCCTATGCCGCCAGCACCATCGGTATGTTTTATTCCCTGCGCTGGGGCTCCATGGCGGTTGCCGGCCTGGCAGGCTCCTATTCTCTGCTGGTGCCCGCGTTTTACGGCATCTTTGCGCTGAATGAAAAAATGAGCGTGCCTGGGATCTTCGGCCTTGTGTTACTGGTGATTTCTGTTCTCCTGATCTGCGATACGAAGGGAAAAATCAAGTTTTCTCTGAAATGGGCGGTGGCGCTGGCGGTAATGTTTTTTGGAAACGGCATGTGCTCCACGGTGCAGAAAATGCAGCAGCTTGCCTGCCAGGGCGCCTATAAAAACGAATTTATGATCGTGGCGCTGGCAATGGTGGTGGTGATCTGCGGGATCATGGCCCTGGTGAACCGGGAAAATCCCCGGGAACGGGCGGGCATCTGCCTGGGCCTTGGCGCAGTGCAGGGAACCATGAACGGCATGTCCAATCTGCTGGTGATGATGCTCACGGGGATGATGGCCGGAACGATTTTGTATCCCTCCATTTCAGCAGGCCAGATTGTGGTGACTTTTGTGCTGGCCCTGGCCGTTTACAAGGAGAAATTCACGCCCCGGCAGCTGATTGGCTACATATTTGGCACGGTCTCGGTGATCCTGCTGAATATTTGAGAAAACGTAATAATACGCGGGGGAAACCATTCTTTGGAGCCAAAGAACGGTTTCCTCCGCCCCCCTTCCAAGAAAGCTATTGAGAATACTGATTGGCTGCTTTTTTTCTGCAATTTCTCCCAGTTGCTTATACAAACAGGGAAACACAGATGATCCTGCGGCAACAAGAAATGAGCCCAGCCGGTTTTCTTGGGGAGGGTGCGGGAGGGGCTTTCTTTTTCCGAAAAGAAAGCTCCTCCCGCATAAATTACTCTTATGTTTCACGTGAAACATTGACAGATGGAAAGATGTGTGGCAAACTGGGAAAGCGAAAAAAGGAGGTGGGATGAAATGCGGATGACGGGCCTAAGGCTCCATGATTTCAGGGGCTATGGTCAGGTGCTTCTGTCGCCGCCCGAGGGCGTGACGGTGCTGGTGGGGGAAAATGGCGCAGGGAAAACTAATTTGCTGGAAGCGGTGCACCTGTGCTGCCTGGGCCGCAGCCATCGTACCTCTGCCGATAAAGAAATGATTCAAAGGGAGAAGGAAACCGCTGCCGTGCAATTGACGGTGGAAAAAAAGGACGGCTGCCATGAAGTGGGCGTGAGGCTGTTTGAAAATGCGCGCCGGAAAAAAGTGGTGTACGTCAACGGCAAAACCGCATCCCGAATCGGTGAACTCATGGGCCATGCCACCTGCGTGATCTTTTCTCCCGAGGATTTGGCGCTGGTGAAGGACGGCCCCCAGGTGCGCAGAAGATTCCTTGATATGCTGCTATCCCAGCAGCAAAGGGCCTATTTCTATGCTTTGCAAACTTATATGACCGCGCTAAAGCAGCGCAATGCCCTTTTAAAAACCGGCGATACCCGCCAACTTCCCGCCTGGGATGAGCAATTGGCCGCTGCTGCTGCTCCGGTGGTGCGATTGCGCCGGGAGGCGGCCCAGGCGCTGCATACCCAGGGGCAAACCCACTACCGCTACATTGGCGGCCGGGATGAGGAAGTGTTTTCTATGCGCTATCGAGGTGGCCTTGCGGAAAGCAAGGATCCTGTGGAAGAGATGCTGCGAGGCCTGCACGAATGCCGGGGAGAAGATTTGCGCCGGCAGACCACCTGCTTTGGCCCTCATCGGGATGATTTGGAGCTGTTCCTCTCCGGAGAACCGTTGAAAGCCTTTGCCTCCCAAGGGCAGATGCGAACAGCGGCCCTTTCCATGAAGCTGGCGGCCTTTGATCTCCTGGAAGCTGCCCAGGGGGAACCGCCCCTGCTTTTATTGGACGACGTGCTCAGCGAACTGGATCCCGATCGCCGCCGACGGCTGATTGCCCGCATCGGCCGCGCCCAGGCCCTGCTCACCTGCACCGACCAGGGGGATTTTGTAGGGGCTCACCCTGCTTGCGTGCTACACGTCAAAAATGGAAAGATCACGGAGCAAAGGGAATAAGGCGCAAGAACGAAAAATGTCGAATTGTTTCACGTGAAACAATATTGCCGCGGATGCATAGAACAGGCCTCTTTCCGCCATACTACTCCTGAACTTCAAAAAGGAGGAATGGAAACATGGCGGATAAAATTGCTCTGCTGCTTACCATCATTGGCGCGATTAACTGGGGACTCATCGGCATCTTCCAGTTTGACCTGGTAGCTTATATTTTCGGGGGCCAGGCTGCGCTGCTCAGCCGGGTGATTTACACCCTGGTGGGCGCGGCGGGGCTGTGGTGCATCTCCCTGCTCTTTAGGGATCGGGAACCGGTGAAGGATTGAAAAATGCTTAAGAGCGCTTAAAAAGGCGCTCTTTCATTTTCTGTCACCAATTCGTTGCTTTTTGCCAGGAAAAGTGATGAAAGGAGGAAAAAAGGGCGTTCCATTTCCGGCAGAAATGTGATATACTGTGATTACCCCATCAGGGATATGACGAAAGATAACGGAGGATTATTTACCATGAGCGTGAAGGCTGGCATTATTGGCTTTGGTTATATGGGCCATTTTCATCTGAACAAATCCCGGGAAGTGGGCATTCAGGTTGTCGCCGCTTATGATATCAAGCAGGAAAAGCTGGATGACGCCAAGGCGGAAGGCCTGGAGCCGTATAGCAGCTTGGAAAAGTTTTTGAAGCAGGATCTGGATCTGGTGTTTGTGTGCACCCCCAATGACGTGCATGCCGAGCTGTGCATCGCCTGCCTCAATGCGGGAAAGAACGTAATGTGCGAAAAGCCCGTCACCATGAATTCCAAGGAACTGGAGCAGGTGATCACTGCAGCGGAAAAGAATCAGAAAATCTTTACCGTGCACCAGAATCGCCGGTGGGACGTGGATTATCTCATGGTGAAAAATACCGTGGATTCCGGCGATATTGGCAATATCACCTCTATCCAGAGCCGGGTGTACGGCCAGCGCGGCGTGTGCTTTGGCTGGCGCGCCGATCCCAAAGCGGGCGGCGGCATGCTCTATGACTGGGGCATTCATCTGATCGACCAGTTCCTGTGCATGTTCCGGGGCCATAAGGTGACCAGCGTGTATGCTCGCCTCCAGAGCATCCTCACCCCCGCCGTGGATGATAGCTTCGAATTGCAGCTGATTTTTGATAATAATGTGTGTGCCAAGGTGCAGGTGGGCACCTTCTGCCTCCAGGATCTGCCCCGCTGGTTTGTATACGGCGACCGTGGCACCCTGAAGATCGATGATTTCTCCGGAAAAACCGGCGGCATGGCCCGGATCAAGGGCCAGGTGCAGGGCTTTGACAGCGTATTTGGCAAGAACCTGGGCCCCAGCCGCACCATGGCGCCCCTGA
This sequence comes from Clostridiales bacterium, assembly GCA_015056125.1. Lineage (GTDB taxonomy): Bacteria > Bacillota > Clostridia > Christensenellales > Aristaeellaceae > RUG563. Next base: position 21,967 of record SVGW01000019.1, read on the forward strand.
AGCCCGAATATCTGGAAACCCTGCCCATGCCCGTGGCGGAAACCGATCCTTACGAATATCACCGCAATCTGAAGGCCTCTGTGAAGGGCGAAGCCAAGCCCTATGTGTCCTTTGAAGATATGCGCCGGGATATGAAGATTGTGGATCTGGCTTTTGAATCCTCTGCCAAGAATATGGTAATCAAGACGGAAATCTAAGAACGGATATTATTGCGAGAGGGCCTTTCTTTTTGGAAAAAGAAAGGCCCTCTCGCGCTCTCCCAAAGAAAACCGGCTGGAAATATGCAATCTGCCATGCAAAGGCCAATGCTTCCCAGATAGAAGAAAGCAGGAGATCGCTTCGAGCGGTTCTCCTGCTTTTTCATGATCAAATTTTTAATTCTTCATTTTAAATTCATAATTATTTTTTGCATGCCGCCGGGCAGGCAGCGCAGCCTCCCTCGCCTGTTTCCCGCAAGGAGGGGGGTAATTGATCGCCCACGGCTTTCATGGCGTCGATCACTTCATCGGGGGGCAAGGGGCAGGAAATGCCGGCCAGGGCCAGATCTGCCGCTACAAAAGCACCGGCCACCCCGGAAGCATTGCGGTATACGCAGGGCACTTCCACCAGCCCGCGCACGGGATCGCACACCAGGCCCATCACATTCATCAACGCAAAGGCGCAGGCATCCGCGCTCTGCTGGGGCTTGCCGCCTCTTAAAAACACCATGGCCGCCGCAGCCATGGCCGCCGCGCTGCCGCATTCCGCCTGGCATCCTCCCTGTGCGCCGGAAATGCTGGCCCGGGTAGCGATCACTTCGCCCACAGCCGCCGCCACCAGCAGCGCATCCCGAAGGGCTTCATCGGAAAAGCCGAATTCCTCCTGGGCGGTGAGCAGGGCCGCGGGCAAAATGCCGCAGGCCCCGGCTGTAGGAGCGGCCACGATTTTGCCCATGGAAGCGTTGCATTCCGCAATGGCCAAGGCCCGGGCCGCCGCTCTGCCCAGATAATTGCCTCCCACGGTGGCATTTTGATCCACGGCGGATTGTAATTTAGCTGCCTGGCCGCCGGTCATGCCGCTCATGGAGCGAAGATGGGGATCAAATCCCTTTTCCGCGCTCTGGCGCATCACCCGCAGTGCTTCCTCCATCCGTGCGTTGATGATATCGGCGGTAACGCCGCTGTTTTTCATTTCCCGCTGCCGGGCGGCTTCTGCCAGCCCCGCGGTTTCTGCCCGTTTTACCAGGTTTTCCAAAGAATATTCCATCAGCAAAATGCCTCCGTTATGAAAAATCAAGGTTTATTTTATCACAGGATATGGGGAAAAGAAAGCCTCATTTCTCCCAATAAAAAGCAGGGGATTCCTTGAGGGTGCAGGCGGAAAAGAGATTTTCCGCTGCCTGAAGATAGGCAGGGGCGTTATTCGCCTTTTTCAGGGCCTTTTTTGCTTTGCTCACGTTTTCGAAGCAGCAGCTCATATACTGCATCAGGGCCTTCATCCTCAAAAGCGCCACGGAAGCGCCATATTTAGCAAGATAAGCTTCGTAAAGGGCATCGTGGAAGGCTCGCATTTCACTTACATTCAGCTTTTCGCCCCCCTGCATTTCCCGGGGCAATGCCGGATTGGAAAGGATTCCCCGGCCGATCATGATCCCGGCAGTTTCAGGGCATGCTTCCATCAGCTTTTTCCCATCCTCCGGGCGGCAGATATCGCCATTATAGATCACCGGGCAGGAAAAAGCGGAAAGGGAAGCTGAAAATTCCTGAATATGGGGCGCGCCCTCGTAAAATTCCTCCCGGAGTCGGGGATGAATGATCACCTCCGAAAAGGGATAGCGGGCGAAAAGAGCGGAAAGAGCAGGCCATTCAGATAAATTCTCAAAGCCGATGCGGGTTTTCAGGGAAATGGGCAGGGGCGCTTTTTCAAAGATTTCATCCAGGAAACGGCGGAGGGGTTCCAATTCTTTGAGCATTCCCGCGCCCTTGCCTTTGGAGGTGACGGTGGCGGCGGGGCAGCCCAGGTTCAGGTTCACTTCCCTGTAGCCTCTTTTTTTCATTTCCTCCGCTGCCCAGAGAAAAAGATGGGCGTCCTTGGCCAGGATCTGGGGAACGACGGGGATATCCCTGTTTTCCTCCGGGTCCAGGGCATATTTTTCCCGAGGAGTGAAGCAAAGATGCTGGGAAGGGGCCACAAAGGGGATAAAATACTTGGATACCTCGGAAAACATGGAAAAATGGGTGCGGCGGTAGATGGTGTCGGTGATGCCCTCCATGGGGGCAAAATCCAGGCGCATGGGAAATTTCCTCCTGATTATTTGCCGGCCAGGAGCTTTTTCACCTGGAAGCGGCTGTCGGTTTCTTCATCGGAGATAAACACATCCACATCCTCAAGAGAGGCCAGAATAAAGGGGTAGGACCGGCCAAACTTGGAAGAATCGCATAAAAAGGCGCTTCTTTTCGCCTGGCGCAGCATGATCTGGCGCAGACGGGTTTCATCGGCGCTGGAATCCAGAATATGCCCCGATTCCAATGAAAGCCCCTGAGCGGAAAAAAACACCCAATCCGCTGTGACGGATTCAAAATTTTTTTCGGCAAAATAGCCGGTGAGAATGGAGGAATGTAGGTTATACTGGCCGCCCAGGCAATAGGCGGTGATATTTTTCTGGGCCAGGCGCGCCGCCGTATCCACGCAGTAGGTGAACACGGTAAGATCCATATCGGCAGAAAGATAATCGCAAAGGTGCATGGCAGTGGAGGAGCCATCGATCATCAAAGTTTCATGGGGGCTGATTAGGGCGGCGGCGGCTCTGGCGATCTGCTGCTTCACGGTTACATGCTCGGCCCGCCGGAGGGGAAGCGGCACATTTTTTCCCTGGGGCTGAGTGATGGCGACGCCGCCGTAGGTGCAGTGCACAAGCCCGGCGGCCTCCAACAGCTTTAAATCCCTTCGCACGGTGGCCGTGCTCACAAATATTTTCTTGGATAGCTCCTGCACCGTGGCATAGCGCTGCTCCTTCAACACTTCTAGCAATTGCTCCTGGCGCTCCTTGGGCAGCATGCATGATCCCTTCCTTTCGGCTGATGCTGGATGTATTGTAGCGGAGGAAAGAGGGATGTGTCAAGGAAAAGATGAAAAAGTATGCAAATTTGCAATGAGAAAATGAAAATTGTTCAATATCTGCGACAAGGGTTGACATTTTCCAGGGAAGGAGTAAACTGAAAATGGCCCAAGAAACGGGCAGAGAAAAACGAAAGCAAGGAGCAATTTTCATGAGTATTATTACCATTGTGGGCGCTGGCATGATGGGCAGCGCTATCGGTATTCCCGCTGCGGATAACGGCCATGAGGTGCGCTTGGTGGGCACACCCCTGGATCGGGAAATCATCGACCATGCCCGGAAAACCGGCAACCACCTTACCATGAAGCGCAAGCTTCCTGATACTTATAAATATTACCAGTTTGAAGAAATGCAGGAAGCCTTGAAGGGCGCCGATCTGATGGTGGGCGGCGTGAGTAGCTTCGGCGTGGAATGGTTTGCTGAAAAGGTGCTGAAGGTAGTGGATAAGGAATTGCCCATCCTCACCGTCACCAAGGGCATGATGGATGATGAAGAGGGCAATTTGATGGTGTATCCCGATCTGTTTGAAAAGCTTTCCGGCAACCGGGGCCTTAAGCTCAATGCCGTGGGCGGCCCCTGCACCAGCTATGAATTGGCCGATCTGGACTACACCGAAGTGACCTTCTGCGGCAAGGATATCGAGCTTCTGCGCTGGATCCGCAGCCTGTTTGAAACCGATTACTACAACGTGTCCGTTTCCAATGACGTGATTGGCGTGGAAGCGGCGGTTGCCATGAAGAATGCCTATGCTCTGGGCGTGAGCCTGGCCATCGGCCTTTCCGAAAAGCGGGAAGGCGTGGAAGGCAAGGAGCACTACAATTCCCAGGCCGCTATTTTCGGCCAGGCCAGCAAGGAAATGAAGAAGGTGCTGGCGTTCATGGGTGCTCAGGAAGAAAGCCTGATGCTGGGCATCGGCGATCTTTATGTGACCGTGTTTGGCGGCCGCACCCGCAAGATCGGCACCCTGCTGGGCCGTGGCCTTTCCTTTGACGAAGCCATGGAAACCTTGAAGGGCGTCACCCTGGAATCCATCGTGATCGCCACCCGCTCCGCCCGGGCGGTGAAAAAGAAGATTGCCGTTGGCGAGCTGAATGAAGCGGATTTCCCCCTGCTGATGCATATTTACGAGATTATTGTGGATAAGAAGCCCGTGAATGTGCCGTGGAAGAAGTTTGAAAAGGAAATCATCATCTAAAGCATTCTCAAAGAATGATTCTATAAACCAATGGGAGGGAACGGTCAAAAGGCCGATCCCTCCTTTTTATATGCAATTATTTCTTGGAATATATATTGAAGCATTTGAGAGGCGTGGGCGTGTTGGTAAGCTCGGCAATATAATCAATGCTCACATTGTAAAGCTCCGCCAACCGAATCACCAACGAGAAGGGGATTTCGCGCTTTCCCTGTTCATAATTTGTGTAGGTGGTTTTATGCATGCCCAGCTTGGCAACCAGCTCATCCTGGGTTAAATCATGATCTTCCCTTAGATCCCGCAGCCGCCGGTAATGCATTTTCCCCACCTCCTTCCTTTTACTATTGACAAAATACCACAAATGATGTATAAAGGAGATGAAAATACAACAAATGATGTATTTTGAGTACAGGAGGGAGAAGCATGCAAAAAGAGCAGGTTTTGAGAATTTCGAAACGGTGTGTGCTATTGGTATTGGCGATTGTATTGATTTGCAATGTAGGTATCGTGAATGAGGCACAGGCAGCTACAGTGGAAATCAATCAAGCAGATTTTCTTGCGGCGGCAAATGGCCAAATTGGTGCTGGTTATTCAACCAACTTGTGCTTGGCTTGGGTTGCTAACTTTTGGACCAGGTTTGGAGTGGAATTTAGCTCATCCTGCTGTGCACACGGTTATTCTTTGGGTGCAAATCGAATTGTATCAACTTCAAGGTCTAACATACCAATTGGCGCTAATATTTACCTCTATGGCGGTAGTGTGAAGTGTGGCACATGTGGATCAATTTGCGGTCATATCGGTATTCATATTGGCAATGGAAAGGTCGTTAGTACACGTACTTTGCGTGGCGAGTCAACAAAAGTAGGTGTTGAAACGATTGAAGTATGGGAAAGTTGGGGTTATAAATATGCCGGCTGGGGTTGGCATTCCGGTGTAAAAGTTGTGGTCAATGATTACACCACGGTTGATTCCACTGCCCGTATTGGTGTAAGCAAAAAGGATTCCAGCGCTGAAGATCAGTGCTATATCAAAGAAAAGCCCTTTGAGGACAGTGCCACTAAATCCGTAACGGGTAAGGGCGAAACGGTCAAGATTATCGGCGCAGTGAAGAATAAGTACGACAATATTTGGTACAAGACTTCAGATGGGCATTATGTGTACAGTGGCGATGTGACAGTATACGAATATAGCAATCTGTTTTCGCTCTCTGCAAACTTCAAAAATAAAAAGGATCAGAATGCTCACGTTGCGCCGGATGCGGGCTCTGAAAAGATAAAGGCATATCCCGCTGGTAACAGTTTCCAGGTGAAAGCCTTTGTAACCAATTCTCATGGAAATATTTGGGCTGAATTGGCCAATGGTGGGTACATGAATTTCTATGATTTAGGGAGCGATTTGCTGAACATGGATTTTGTCTCTCATGTTACCACACCTACCCACAGCACCACCTATCCTTCCGGGAACATCAATGTATCTAATCAGGGTTTCTGGCTCAAGGGTCCGATAGAGGCCCAAATGCCTTTCCTGACAGTTTCCACCCGCATCGTAAACAGGGAAAGCGGAAAGGATGTAGAAGGGCGTTCTCCGATTACGGTGCAGCCCACATCCAACCAGAGAAAGATTGATTTAAACGAAACCAAGTATAATGGAAAAACGCTGGACAGCCAGACAGTGTTTACTAATTTGCCAAAGGGTTGGTATCGCTATGAACTGAATGCACAGTTTGGTTTCACCTATCAGGGTAATACGTTCAAGTTCGGCAATGTTCATAATTTTGTTTCCAGCGATTTTACCGTGGGCAATCCAGGAACCTCTGGTGCCATAATGGAGATTGAAATTGTTGGCGCTACCAAGCCCAGCAAGTTAAAGACCGGAGCTCCTTTTGAAATGGAGGGCGTTGTGAAAACCAGTGGGTATCTTACCTCCGTTTCCGCAACGATTTGGAATGTGGACGCTAATGGCAACAAGACGAGCAAGGCACTGAATACCGCTTCCCGCACCTTTAGCGGCTCCTCCACCACCTCCCACGATATTTCTAAATCCGTTAATTATGACGTGATTTTCAACGCCTTAAAGGCAGGGCAATACAGCTATGTGATTGAAGCGACCTATGTGATAAACGGCGCACAGAAAACAAAGAGCCTGGTGGATTGCATCTTTGCCGTTTCCGCGGACGGCAAGACGGAGCCAATTACCCCCGGCACTGCCACTCCTGCGCCAACAGTCGCACCTACCATTTCGCCTGAATTAAAGGGCAACCTGACCATCGGGACTGCAGTTCAAAACGAAAATATATTGGAAATCCCTGTGGGCATTCAGGGTAACCCCGGTCTTATAGGAATCAGTATGGATATTACTGTGCCGGATGCGTTTACTGGCTTCAATATTGGAACCATTGACGTGGGTAAAAATGCCGTTCCTTATACGGATGGCATGAATGGAGGAACCACGGTCTCGCTTATGTCGCTGGACAAAATGACGGGAGACGGTAACCTGTTCAAAATATACTTGGATATTGAAGGGGTTGACCTAAAGGAATTTACTATAAAAGTGAAATGCCTCAGTGCTGGGGATAGTGAAGGAAAAAATGTGATGTTCAGCGCAACTGAAAAGAAAATTCAGCTTGCATCCAATCGCGTACCCGGCGATGCAGATGAAAATGGTATTGTAGATTGGGGAGATTTGATATTGATTCTTAAATATGTATCTCTCTGGGATGTTTCCATCAATCTATCCAATGCCGAAGTTACAGGGAATGGTGTGGTGAACTGGGATGACCTGATCCTGTTGCTGAAATATGTGTCCCTTTGGGATGTGCAGCTTAAATAAATCATTACTTTCAATTTGGAAGTATGATAAATAAAAGGAGTGGAAAAAATGAAAAAAATCTGTACTCTTCTTTTGACGATTCTTCTGCTGCTGAGCGCGACCAGTGCTTTGGCCGCCGAGGCCAAGCCCGGCGAAACGGTTACGGTCTCTATTCGCGTGGGCGCAAATGCAGCCATGTTTTGGAATTGCAGCGTTAGCTATGATAATTCTGTTCTGGAATTTGTAAGCGGCCAGGCAGAGCTGGACAGCGCCCAATTCAATTCTGGCGCTATGAGTTTTATAGGCAGCGGTAGCGATGCCACTGTGGGTACCCTGACCTTCCGGGTAAAGTCTACTGCTGCTGCTGGTAAGACCTCTGTCTCTGCTTCTGGTACTGGCGGCACTTATAGTGGTACCGTGTCCGTTCCCTTTTCCGGCGCGACCATTACCATCGTAAATGCCGCTTGCACCCACGTATGGGACGCTGGCAAGGAAACCACCAAGCCTGGCTGTGAAACCCAGGGTGTGAAGACCTTCACCTGCACCTTATGCCAGGAAACCAAGACAGAGCCCATCAAGGCGGCTGGCCATACTCCCGCTGCGGATGCTACCACCGTGCAGCCCACCTGCACCGCAGATGGATATACCACGGGCAAGTGCGCCGTGTGCGGCAAGGAACTGGAAAAGGAAATTCTGCCCGCTACCGGTCACAAGGCGGATGGCGGTGTTGTGACCCGGGAAGCCACCTGCACCGAAACGGGCGAAAAGACCATCTCCTGCACGGTGTGCAAGGAAGTGATGGGAACGGAAGAAGTGCCCGCTAAGGAGCATACCCCTGCGGCAGATGCGGAAACCGTAGCACCCACCTGCACCCAGGATGGCTACACGACTGGCAAGTGTGTGGATTGCGGCAAGGAGCTGAACAAGGAAGTGCTGCCTGCTACCGGCCATACCGAGGATGAAGGCACTGTAACCAAGGAAGCCACCTGCACCGAAACGGGCGAAAAGAAAATTACCTGCACGGTGTGCAAAGAAGTAGTACGGCTGGAGAATGTGGCCACCCAGGGACATACCGAGGATGAAGGTACCGTGACCCAGGAACCTACCTGCACGGAGAACGGGAAAAAGGAATTTTTCTGCACTGTATGTGAGGAACGGGTTCGGGAGGAAGTGTTGATCGCAACCGGCCACCAGGCCGGGGAATGGGTTGTGACAAAGCCGGTGACCAAGGAAGAGGATGGCCTGGAAGAAAAGTATTGCCTCCTCTGCAATGAATTGCTTGATTCCAAGGTGATTCCCAACGTTACCTGGTATTATATGACCGTTTGTTCCGCAGGCCTCCGCTTCCGCGATATCAGTGATTTGACTGAAAACTGGGATATGTTTACGCCCATTGATCTTTCCCAGGATGGCGTGCAGACCTTTGATCTGGCTGCCGGCAACCTGCACGTGATCGGCACTGTAACCGTTACCGTGGCGGACGGCGCTGTGACCGTGGATTACGATATGTTGAAGGATATCAACCTAAGAAGCGAATTTATGACCCTCTTCTCTGATTTTGCTTCCGTGACCACTTTGGATGAAAGCCAGCTCACCGCCTATCCCTTTGGCGAACAGATCAGCATCGCCAATGACCTGGGCGGTGATACGAAGGTGCTGCTGTATATCCACAATTCCGTCAACTATCCCAGCGACATTTCTGGCCTGGAGCTGCTGCCCCACAAGACCAGCGCTTTCAAGGCCTATGTGGAAGAACTGAAATTGAATATGGACTAAGCGGAAAAATAGGAAAGGCCGATGCATGCGCGTGCATCGGCCTTTCCTTTGCAATAGATAGCGATATTAAATAGACAGGCGATTACAATGGACGGTATCCAGCCCCTCAGCGTATAGGTGGGAAATATCCGAAAAGCACAGGCACCGGGGGGCGGTGAAGCCGTCTTCGTAATTCTGAAAGTCCAGCACGGTGACGCCGGTGTGGGTGGGATCAAAGGAGGCCCACATCATGTGCACGGGGATATGGAAGAGCACGGAAAGCAGGGCCCTCGTCATGGCGCCGTGGCAAAAGAGAGCCACCTTTTCTTCGCTGGGACGCAGAATGCGGTATACGCCGTTTTCAGCCTTGTAGCCCAGCCGTTCCACAAAATCATTGAAGTTCTTTTCCAGGAAAGCCTGGGCTTCCCCCATCCTGGTATCCCGAACGGCCAGGCATTCCAAAGCCTTGTCGTAGGGCAAATTGATTCGGCCTTCTCCCCGGAAGGTGGTTACTGGCAGACGGGAAATAGATTTTAATTGGCCATCGGGGTAGGGCGTACGAGTGGCCCAGGAGATTTCCTCAGCCCAAGGTTCGATCTGGCAGGGGAGATTCAAAAGCCGGCAGGCAGGGGCGGCGGTTTCACGGGCCCGTCCCATGGGAGAGGAATAGATTTGATCGATGCCGATCTTCTGCATGCGCCGCCCCACGGATTCGGCCTGAATTTTGCCGCGCTCAGTGAGGGTATCCGTTTCATAGATAGGGTCGCCGTGGCGGACTAAATACAAAAGCATGAGAAAAACTCCTTTCTATTTAGCGGTTGCGCCATTTGCCGGAGATAAAGTAGCACATGCCGATTACAAAGGGCATAAACCCGGCCAGCGCATCGCCGTACCAGAAGCCCTGGCAGCCCATGCCCACCCCAAAGCCCAGCAGGGCGGCGATACCCACGCGGCTGATCATGCCATCGATAATGGCCACGGCAAAATTCAGCTTGGTGTTGCCCGAGCCGTTGATCAGGGAGAAGCTGATGGAGCGGGTGGCGGAGCCGAAGAAATTGAGGATGGCAGGCACCACCAGGATGGAGGCTACGGCCAGCACCTCCTGGTCCGAGGTGAACATAGCGAAGATGGTTTCGGAAAAGAAAGCCAGGGCAATGGTGCAAAGCACGGCGATCAAAGTGCCGCAGATACCCACCGTGGCCATCACCTTGGGCACCCGCTCATACTTTTTCGCGCCCAGGTTCTGGCCCACCATGGTGCTGCCCGCAGTAGTAAAGGACTGGGACACGATGCCGATCATCATATTTACCTTATTATAAATGCCGGAGAGGGCGGAATACACCATGCCGGACATATTGATCCAGGAGGTGAGCACGATCTTGGACAGGTTGATGGCGGCGGACTGAATGGCCATGGGCACGCCCAGGGCCACCAGTTTTTTCAGGGCCTCTTTATCCATTTTGAAGCTGCTGCGTTTGAAATCAAAGCCGAAGCTTTCCTTATGCTGATAGAGATAAATCAGCGCCACGGTGAAGCTCACGGCCTGGCTGATCACAGTGGCCAGGGCAGCACCCATCACCTTCATATCGAAGGCAGCCACAAAGAGCAGGTCCAGAATTATATTGAGCACGGCGGCAATGGCGATGAACACAAAGGGACGGCGGCTGTCGCCCATGCCGCGAAGGATGGCGCTGATGATGTTATAGCCGTAAATGAAGGGCAGGCCGATCATGCACACCACGGTGTAATCCATGGTGAAAGCATAGGATTCCGCGGGAGTGTTGAGCCAGGAAAGCATGGGATGGCGGATGAAGAAGCAGATCAGCGCGATCAAAACAGAAGTGGAAAGGAGGAAGGTAAACATGGTGCCGATGGTTTTCTGCACGCTGTCCATCTTCCTTCTGCCCACGTCCTGGGCCACCAGCACCTGGCCGGCAGAGGAAAAGCCCATGGCCACGAAGGTGAGCAGATGCAGGATATCTCCCCCAATGGACACGGCAGACATGCCCGCGCCGCCGATATACTGGCCCACCACGATCATATCTACGATATTATAGATCGCCTGGAGAGCATTGGATACAAACAGGGGGAAAGCAAATTTCAGCAGCAGCTTTGCCACATTGCCGCCGGTTAAGTCGGTTACCATGGATGAGGACGCCTTGGCCATCTTCATTTTCCTCCGTAAAAATATTTGGCATAAAAAAGCCTATCATATTTACTATACACCCATTCCCCCTTCCGTTTCAATGGCTTTTGGCAGAAAGTATCGAAAAAAATCCTCTTGCGAAGGAGGGCTTACGGTGCTATAATACGGCCTTGGAAATTCTGGAAAAAGAGGGGGATTTTTTGATGCTGCGCAAGCAATGGCAGATCTTTTTGCACTATTTAGCGGCGTTTGGCTATTGGCTGGTGTGCGCTTCGCTGATTGGCGGGCTGTGCGGGCTGGTGGGGGCGCTTTTTGCAATTATCGTGGAGGAAGCGACGGTTATCAGGGAATCTCAAGAGGTGCTTTTGTATTTCCTGCCCCTGGGCGGCGTATTGATTGCGCTTTTATATAAGGGGCTGAAATTGCCCATCTCCCTTGGCACAGATGAGATTATTTCCTCCGTTCGCAGCCAGGAGGGGGTGCCCATCCTGATGGCTCCGGCCATTTTTATTTCCACTGCCCTCACCCATCTTCTGGGCGGTTCGGCCGGCCGGGAGGGCGCGGCGCTGCAATTGGGGGGCAGCATTGGCGTGGCATTGGGGCATCTGACCAAGCCCCACAGGGATCACTGGCGCATTTTTGAATTATGCGGCATGGCGGCGCTGTTTTCGGCGCTTTTTGGCACGCCTTTTGCCGCGGCTATTTTCGTGATTGAAATCATTGAAGTGGGAAAAATTAACGATCGGGCGCTGCTGCCCTGTGTGATTTCGGCCGTGACCGCCCATTTTACCGCCCGCTTTGTGGGTGCGCCGGAGGATCATTTTCCCCTGGCTCAGGGGCTTGCGTCCTTTGGCCCGGTTACCGCTTTGCAGGCGGCGGGGGTGGGCATTGCCTGCGCGGCCACGGCATTGCTTTTTTGCAGCGTAATGCATGTATGCCAGAAGGGCATAAAGCATGCAGTGAAGAATGATTTTTTAAGGGCGGCACTGGGCGGCGTAATGGTGGTGGCCCTTTCCCTGCTGCTTGGCACCCGGGAATATAATGGCGGCGGCATGCATGTGATCGCCAATGCCCTGCAGGGCAGCGCACGGCCGGAAATGTTTCTCTTAAAAATTCTTTTTACCGCCGTCACCCTCAGCGCCGGCTTCAAGGGCGGCGAAATTGTGCCCTCCTTTTTTGTAGGGGCCACCATGGGTTGCGTATTTGCGCCTTTGATCGGTCTCTCCCCTGCCTTGGGCGCCGCCCTTGGCATTGTGGGGGTATTCTGCGGGGTCACCAATGCGCCCTTGGCTTCTATTATGCTTTCCGCCGAGCTTTTCGGGGTGGAATACCTGCCCCTGTTTGGCATAGCGGTGTGCGTTTCCTTCATGCTTTCGGGGCATTGCAGCTTATATCATGCACAGATGTTTGCAGAGCCCAAGCTGGGGAGAGAGGATTGAGGCAGGAACCGGGCAGGGGGCTTCTCGCCAGAGGAGATCCTCCTCTGGACTCCGGCATGCGACGGGACAATCAGGCAAAACGATGGGGTTTCCGCAAGAGACTTGAGGAAATGGAAAAGCAATTTCACGGGCACAATGAAAACGAGAAAATGCCGGGAGAGAAAGCAAGCTTTCTCCAACCGGCATTTTTTTCGTTTTCCCGGATGCTTTGCATCCGGTTGGCGGCCAAGGCCGCCGTGTCCATGAGCGATAAACGTTTCCCGTCATTCCCCAGGCAGCAGCCAGCCAAATTCCCCGGGAGAAGCGCAGCTTTTGCCCAGGGTATGCACGGGATCCTCATCCTGTGCCCAGGATGCACCGCTTTCCGTGACCAGCCGCATTTTCAGGGGGCGGTTTTTCATCCAGGCGGTTTGCTTTCGGCTGAGTGGAATAAGAAGGTGGAAAGAATGTCCATCTGCAATCACTTCTGGCTGCCACAGGGCTTTTACCTGTTCCAGGGTTTCCCCGAATACGGAAAAATAGAGATAGGTTTCGGGAAGAATCTCCACCCTTCCATCCCGATGCAGCCGCACCTGGGGCGCAGGCCACAGGAGGCTGAATTCAAAGCCCACATCCACAAATGCTTCCGTATCGGAAAGGATCTCCAGCGTGAGATTTTTTTCATCGTATACGGCTCGGAATACGGCGGCATTTCCCACCGGCTCCCAGGGAGCACGGTGAATGGGATACGGTGAAAGCGCGTATACTGCGCCCTCTGCTTCCTCTCCGGCATAATAGGCAAGGGGCGCTTTGCCTGCCTGAATACGCCCTTCCACCAGAGGAAATTCTTCCTGCAGCAGCCTTTCCAATTGCGCCACGCGGTGATCCAGCTTTTCAGGGAAGAATTTAAAGCCCTCGCCCTCGGAATGATAGCCCAGGCGGCTGTCAGATTGGCACAAGGCTTTCAGGGAAAGGCTGCGTTCCTTTTCGGCCAACACAATAGCGCGCATTTCATCCAGCAGGGAAAGCGCATCCCCTTCCTGATTTCCCAGCTGTTCCCGGAGAAAATAGAAGCGCAAAATGGCATGGCCGCTTTCAAAAAGAATGGAAAGCGCCCGGGCTACGGATAATTGCTCATCCGTTTGCTCTCCCTCCCGGCAGGCCTGCTCAAGCAGCTTTGTGCCCTCCTTCCATTCCCGGGCCATATGGCCGGTGAGGGTCAGGGCCTCAGAAAGGGTATGGCCGTTTAGGAGGCATTCCCCGATCCGGTCGCCGATGGTGGGATCCAAAGTTTGCCAGGAACGGGAGAGGGGATAATTTTTGGGAAGCAGCTGCAATTCCCATACGGGGCCATCGTGCATGGGGCCGTAGTAGCTGAACATGATATTGAGAGGATACTGGGCATAAGCTTTTTCAAAGAGTTGCCATGCCCTGACTGCTTCCCGGGCACGGCTTTGGCCGAAATAAATGCCCGCCAGATGGCAAAGGAAATTTCCCTTATCAGTATAATCGTGGAGGAAGGCCATTTCTCCTGCCGCTTTGCTCATAAGAGAGGGATAATTGCCAAAGTACCAGCACTGCATCACGCCGGTTATATGCAAATCATGGGCGGCTTTATATTTTTCAAAAAGGATGCCGGGAGATGGCACATAGGGCACCGAGGCCACCTCATGAGAGCAGCATGCCTGGATTTTCATAAACATTTCCTTGCCTGCTGCCATTGCTTCCCTGGCGGTGGTTTCAAAAAGGGGCGAAGGGCCAATATAGCTCAGCCAGTAATCCACCCCCTGCCTTGCGTGGCCCAATTGCTCTTGATAGCCCATTTCCTCAAAATTTTGCATGAGGATGGCGTCCTTGGGCGATCTATGCACATAATCGGGGATTTCCTCCAAGGGCCAGAAGCGGTGGCCATAGGTCCAGGAGATCACTTTGGCGTTAGGGCTGGCTTCATGCACGCCCTCTGCCAGGGCTTTGGCGGCATTGGCCACCATCTGCCCGGGCGTCAATTCCCGGCAGCGGGGGCAGGTGCTTTTCCGTTCATAACCAATGGCCGGGATAGCGGAATAGGCAGAGGAGCAGGAGGTGGGGCGCTCGCCGTAGGTGATGGAGATGAGGCCTCCAAGATCCGGGCAGCGTTCAAATAGCTTGCGCCCGGCCTCACGGATCATCTCTCTGCCTTCCTTGGAGTTCACGCAGAAAAGGCGGTTGCCGTTAACGGCCGGGCCACCGTCTGCCTGGGGAATATGGATGGATTGCTCCGGCGGCAGAGCCACGGGCTCAATGGCAAACACATACACCCGGATGCCGTACCGGGCGCATTTCTGGATTACCCGGTTGAGCTTTTCAATGCGCGATGGGGCACCCTTGCCGTATTCCGGAATGGCGGATACCTCTACCAAATCGGAAAAACGGGTGTAAATCCACACGCCGTTGGCCCCATCGTGCATCAGGCGGTTTAGGTATTCCTCAGGGTAATAATCAATATCATCGGATAATTCATCGCCGAATTTGGGCGGGCGATTGATGGGGCTGAAAAAGCAGCGGGTGATACGGCTGGAAAGGACAGGGCTGCGGCGGATGATGCCAAGGGGAAGGAAGGGGCCTTCCCTTCTTAGCATTTCATCTTCCAGGTAGATCAGCGCCCGCCTTGCGCCTTCCGTGTCCCCGGCGGCGATCACGGCTTCTTTTTCCGATATCCGGATTTCATAGCTTTCAAAGCAGCCCACATCTTCCTTTATAAAGCGCACAGGATAGCTGCTGCCCTGCATTTTGTGCACCTGCAGGAACCGAGCAAAATCCTGATAAACGGTATCCAACAATCCCTGATCTTCCGGAAATGCGCCCTGCAAATACAAGCCCTGGGCCCTTGCTTCCCCTTTCCTCACGGGACGGAGGCCAAAGAAGGAGGGCATATGAAGATGCACCGGCTTTGTAAGCTCCTGCAGAAAGGCTTTTTCCGGCTGGCGGTAAAAAAATGGATCGATGGGGACGGGTCTTTTCATGGGAGGCCTCCTATAAAATATATGCTTTTTGCTGCTGGCTTTATTATGGCATGAGCGAAAAGGAATGTCAATAGACGCCCTTGATTGACAGAAAACGCTTTTTTGAATTATAATGAACTTACAAAAATTGCTATGAAAAAGGAGAACCGCTATGAAAAAATGGACTGCACTTTTTCTTGTTTTTCTTATGTTGATTCCCTCCGTGGCTTCGGCCAGCGGGCTGGCAGGATTAAAGGGCGCAAGCGCCCCCTCCCTTCCCGATCCGGAAGCCGTGCTTTCGGCCAAGGGATCGCTTTTGCAGGCGGATTATCAATTCAGCGAAGATTTTCTCTGCGATGCGTATCTCTATGCCTATGCGGGCAAGGATGTGCTTCGCTATCTGGCGGCGGCTCAGCAGGCGGGCTTTGAAACCTCCGCTGAAACCGTTGATGGCCAGGCAGGGCATGTGATTGCCCTGGGGGAATTGAAAGCGCTGCTGGTGCCGGAATTTGAGGGCGGGCTTTTACTGCTGGTGGAAAAGGGCATGGCCTTTGACGGCGCCAAGGAGCAAACGGCCTCTGAAAAGCCTGCGCCCACTGCCGCGCCTCAGGCAGAAGCGGAAAAGGATGAATATGTGACCATGACCCATAACGGCCGCACCTGCGAATGCACCTCTCCCCTTTATTCCAATGGCCGGGAGCCCCTGCACAATGCCTATAATATCTGGCTCACTCCCCACGGAAGCAAGATCACTTCCATCAATTTTACCATCCCCCAATATGCCAAATCCGGCGATAGCTTTGTGGTATGGAAGGATCAGGCCATCACCGGGCTGGAATTTTACGTGGCGGAGGATAATAGCTTTGGCCAGTATTACGTATCCGATATGGGATCATTCCACAGCCAGGGCTTTGCCGCCAGCACGGATTATTATGTGCTGAAGGTGGATTCGTTGGAACTGAAGGGCGGCGTTACCGTGATTGAGGGCACCATCCGCGCCCGCTTCCTGTATGACACCATTTCTTTTGAAATCGACTTTAAGGTGAAGGTGCCCTGAGGAGGACGAAAATGAACGAAGTGATCCGGCAATTGTATACCCGCAAATCTGTAAGGGTATTTGAGGACAGGGAAATTGACGAAAGCATCGTGCAGGAAATATTGACCGCTGCGGCCATGGCCCCCACCGCCGGCAACCAGCAGCTGTATACCATCCTGCGCATCACTGATCCAAAGATCAAGGAGGCCCTCAGCGAATCCTGCGATCATCAGCCCTTTATCGCCAAGGCAAAATTGGTGCTGGTGTTTTGTGCCGATTGCCTGAAATGGTATGATGCCTTTTTGACGGCGGGCTGCGAGCCCCGCAAGCCTGGAGAAGGGGATCTTTTGCTGGCCATGAGCGATACCCTGATCGCCGCCCAGAATGCGGTCACCGCGGCGGAATCCTATGGCATCGGTTCCTGCTACATTGGGGATATTATGGAAAATGCCGAAATGCAAAGAAAAATTTTGCATTTGCCTCAATATGTGTTTCCGGCGGCCATGGTGGTGTTTGGCTATCCCACCAAACAGCAGCAGGAGCGGCAAAAGCCCCCTCGCGCCGCCATGGAATATATCGTGCATGAAAATGGATATCATCGGCTCAGCGGCGGGGAACTGAAAAATATGCTGCTGAAAAACTGCACAGAAGATACCTATCCGCAGTGGATTCAGGCCTTTTGCAATCGTAAATACAATTCCGATTTCTCCCGGGAAATGACCCGCTCTGTGCGGAAGTTTCTCGAGGAGTACGGAGAATGAGAACGCTGGAGGGCTCCGCCCCTCCACCCCGCCAGGGACATAAGTCCCTGGACCCTTCCTCCGGATATTGCTTGTCTTCATCTGCAAGCAACGTGCCGGTGCAGCGTCGGAAAACGTTTGTCATCCACGGGCACGGTGGCATCTTATGCCGCCAGCCGGATGCCTTGCATCCGGGAAAACGCAAAACCCGCCAGAGGAGAAAGTTTACTTTCTCTCAGTTTGTCGAAAAAGTATTTTCGACAAACTGCGAATGGAAGTCAGCTAAAGCAGTCTTCCATTCGATCCATCACATTTACTGCAAAAATGGCTTTCCATCCCGTTTCACAGGGCTGGAAAGCCTATTTTTGCGGTCGTAAATTGATATAGGAAGCGGAATGCTTCCGCTCCTCGCCGCCGCACATGTCGCCGGCTGCGGATTACAGTCGAAGGGCAGCGGCCCTTCGACGCATCCCAGGGGTTTTTTGACAGTCTAGGAGAAAGTTTACTTTCTCTCTTGGCGGGTTCGCGTTTTTTATGTGCCCGTGAAAATACTTTCATCGTTTCTTCAAGTTTCTTGCAGAAAAACCATTGCTATATCAGATTGCTCCGTTGCATACCGGAGTCCAGAGGACGATGTCCTCTGGCGCAGGGGTACGGGGGCCGCGGAGGCCCCTGCTTTCTGCCTTTGTTCACCCTCACTTCTCCGCAATCACTTCCCGGCAGAGGATGGTTTTCCGGGCGACGCCGGATGCATCGGGATAATAAAAATCGCTGTAGAAAAGCAGAGCCTTGTGATCATCGATGGGCAAAAGCTCGGGGTTGTTGCAGGCACCGTCCCAATCGTGGAAGGCGGGGGGAGATTTAACGATATTGGCCAGGTGGGATCGGTCGCCCGGGGTCATGGCCACCGTTTCCTCCGTCCAGCTATTCCCCACGCCGTCATCGCAGCCCCGGATGAAGATGCCCGGGCGGGCGTAGCAGATGAGGCTGCAGCCATTCTGGAGGCGCACGGCCCTGGGCAGGGTGCCCACCGGGGAAAAGATTTCGGGCTCCGTCCAGGTGAAGCCCTGATCGAAGGAACGGGCATAGTACATGGGCGCCCATTCGTAGCCGGTGGTGATATACCAATTGCTGCGGAAAAACCAGAGGATGGAGCCGTCATCCATGAAAATAAAATCGCTGTCCGAAAAGCCGCCGCTGGCGTAAGGATATTTCCTGCCGTCGGCGGGGTATTCCATATGCCCCCGGCGCTGAAAGGTTTTCCCGTTGTCTTGGGATCGGAAAAGCTCTGCGGAATAATAGGGGCTGTATTGCCCGTTTTCAGGGTTCACATGGCCTTCCCCGGAAAAGCAGCTGACCCAGATGGCCCCGTCCGGGCCGATTTTGGGCACGCCCCGGGGGAATATGGATTTCATCATGTGGCTGTCGCCCTTTGAATGCACCACCCGGGTGAGGAAGGGCCAATCCACCTGCGCCTTTTCCAATACGGGCTCTGATTGCCCCTTGGGGATGCGCTTCACCGTCCACTCTTTTTTATCCAGGCTGGGGGGCAGGCGCTCGGATAAATACCCCCGCACCAGGGTGGGCCCCCACCAGGAAAGGCCGTTCTGAATGGGAAGCGTGCCTTCCTCTGCCTTGGCGGAAAAATCGTAGCCGGGGGTTAAATATTCCAGGCCGGGAATCTTATAATCGGCCAGGTTCAGTGCGCTTTCCGGAGGAAAATAAATCCGGTCGCCATTTGGCAAAAGCAGGCCGCATTCCGCATCCACAGCGGGGTTCGTTTCCTGCCAGGTGACGCCCTGATCCAGGGATTCAAACCATCGGTTGGTTTTACCCCAATGCTGGATGCCGTCATTGTGCATGTGCACGGATACCACCAGCCGGTTTCCTATTTTGTAGGGCAGAGGAAATTGATAGGGCCCCCAGAAGTGCTCCTCAGGCCGGATACCCCGCACGATCACGCGCTCTTTTCCCAGGGTGATTTTCATGGCGATTTCTCCTCGCTTTCCACGGAAAAGCCTTGTTTTTTTGACTATTGTAGCATAGATGAGCAAGAAGTCAATAGAAAAGAAATTGGCTTGCTTCCGGACACATGCGCTGATATAATAATGATTAGCGAATTGCGCAAAAAGGAGGCTGTGCAAATGAAGATCACCGTTGATTTGAAAGAAAAGCACCGGATATCGCCTTATTTATATATGCAGTTTATGGAGCCCTTGGGGGTGGCCGATCCTTCCATGGATGCGGCATGGAATTTTGAAGAAAATGATTGGCACCCCTGCGTAATCGATGCGGTGAAGGATCTGGCCCCCACCATGATCCGCTTTGGGGGCACCATGATGGATTATTACCACTGGAAAGAGGCTGTGGGCCCCAAGCGCATCCCCATGATCAACCACTGCTGGGGCGGCTTATACGCCAACCAGGCGGGCACCCATGAGGTGGTGGATTTCTGCCGCCGGGTGCAGGCGGAGCCCATGCTGCTGGTGAATATGGAATCGGACGGCTTTGAAAATTGGGCGCGTCCGAAAAATGATACCCTGCGCCTGGGCACGGCACAGGAAGCGGCGGAATGGGTGCGCTATTGCAATGATCCGGAGGACGCCCTGCGCCTGTCCCATGGGGTGAAGGAACCGTACGGAATCAAATACTGGCAATTGGGCAATGAAACCTCCTATCGCATCCGGGGGCATGTGGGATTTTCGGTGGATCAGTGCTATGAGGTGACGGCCCGCTTTGCGGAAGCAATGCGGAAAGCGGATTCCAATCTTACTCTCATTGGCTGGGGGGATAAGGATTACGAGGGAAAGAGCTGGATAAAGAAAATGAGCGGGCTGGATGGGGTGGACATGCTGGCTTTCCATCATCATTTCGGCTCGGGGCTGCCTGATTCTCCCCTCCACGGCACCGCCTACCGGGACGATCCAGAGCTCACCTGGCGCCACCTGATGAACGCTCACCAATCTTTGGATGAGCATATCCGCCTTTTGCGCTCTGAGTGCGGCGGCAAGCGCCTGGCCATGACTGAGGGGCATTTTGCCCTCCCCGGGCGCAATCGCAATGAGGTGCTTTCCTCCTGGGGGGCCGGGGTGGCCTATGCCCGGTGCCTGAATGTGATCATGCGCCACAGCGACGTCATCGATATCGCCACCATGGCGGATTTCTTCGGAACCGTATGGCAGGTGAACGCGGTGATGCTCCCCGCACCCATCGTTGGGGATAAGAAGCCCTATCTGCAGCCGGTGGGCGCGGTGATGCGGCTCTTTGGAAAATATCAGGGGGAAAGGGCCCTTGATTGTAGCTGCGACAGCACGGTGGACGTGGTGGCTTCCCGCATCGGCAGCAAAGTATTCCTCCATTTGGCTAATACGGACATGAAAAAGGCGCAGAAGATAGAATTGGATATTGGCCAAACGGCCGTGATGCACGTAATCGCCGCCGACCCCACCGCCGAGATCACCCCGGATCACGATGATATTTTTCAGGTGGAGGATATCCCCATCGATCCCAGGGATTTTACGCTTCCCGCCGCGGCAGTGGCCGCCATTGAAATCGATATATAAAGGAAAAAGGAACGCATGCAGCGTTCCTTTCAGACTGTCAAAAAACCCTTGGGATGCGTCGAAGGGCCGCTGCCCTTCGACTGAAATCCGCAGCCGGCGACATGTGCGGCGGCGAGGGCCGTAGCCTGCCGCCGCCTGTGGCGGATGCAGGCAGG
>SVGW01000020.1 GCA_015056125.1 Clostridiales bacterium
TTTCACAGGGCTGGAAAGCCATTTTTGCAGTAAATGTGATGGATCGAATGGAAGACTGCTTTAGCTGACTTCCATTCGCAGTTTGTCGAAAATACTTTTTCGACAAACTGACGCCGGTAAAAACCGGCGAAAATGTAGATTAAATTATTTGGTGCCAAAGAGACGGTCGCCCGCATCCCCAAGGCCGGGCAGGATATAGCCATGGTCATTGAGGCGCTCGTCGCAGGCAGCCACATAGATATCCACGTCGGGGTGCTCTTCCTGCACCCGTTTAATGCCTTCGGGAGCAGCGATCAGGTTCACCAGGCGGATGTTGTTGCAGCCGCGCTTTTTAAGGAAGGAGATGGCAGCCGCAGCGCTTCCGCCGGTAGCCAGCATGGGATCGAGCACAAACAGCTCCCGATGCTCCGCATCCTCAGGCAGCTTGCAGTAGTATTCCACGGGTTCCAGGGTTTCCGGATTGCGATACAGGCCGATATGGCCCACCTTCGCATTGGGAATCAGATTCATAATGCCTTCCACCATGCCAAGGCCGGCGCGCAGGATGGGAATAATGCCAATGGGCTTGCCAGCCAGCATCTGAGCGTCCATAGTCACCAGAGGAGTATCGATCTTCACAGTCTGGGTAGGCAGATCCCGGGTCACTTCATACACCATCAGCATGGAAATTTCGTCCAGCAGCTCCCGAAATTCCTTGCAGCCGGTATTCTTATCGCGCATAATGCTCAGTTTATGCTGAATCAGGGGATGATCAAAAATATGCACCTTGCTCATAAAAATCCTTCCTTTCGTATCCGTTTATAAAAGCATCAGAATCATTCCAGTATTGTATTATATCCCCATTCTGCCCGCTTGGCAAGAGCATTTTTGTTCTTCCTGGTCAAAAAAGCCCTTGCATCTTTTAAATATATGCGTTAAAATAGAAGCAGATCAATTGAAAGGGGTGGAAGGATGAGCAAGTAACTGTCTGCCGTCTTATGACAAAAGGGCAATGAAATCAAGGGGCTGAATGAGCCTTTCTTTTTCATGTGCTCTTGGCAGGCAGAGAAAGCGCATCCTTTTTTGCGTGTGCTTTGCTGCACCCTGAAATATACGATGCGCCTTATGCCTGCGGATATTTTTCGGAGGTACTTATGGCACGCATTCAAATATCCCATCTCACTTTCGCCTATGAAGGCAGCCCCGATCTGATTTTTGACGATGCATCTTTTCAAATGGATACCGATTGGAAGCTTGGCTTTATCGGCCGCAACGGCCGGGGGAAAACCACCTTGCTTCGCATTCTTGCCGGATTCCTTCCATCCCATGGCGCCGTCAGCGCCCCCGTTGCTTTTGATTACTTTCCTTTTTCTGTGGATCAAGCAAAAACACCCCTGGAAATTGCATCTCAAATGGATGAAGAAGGCCAAATTTGGCGCTTTCTAAAAGAAATATCCTGCTTGGACGTGGACGATGCAATCCTCTCTCAGCCCTACTCCATCCTATCCGGCGGCGAACAGGCTAAGGTGCTTCTGGCGTTGCTTTTTGCAAAAGAGCATCATTTTCTCCTCATAGACGAGCCTACCAATCATCTGGATATGCCCGGGCGCGAAACAGTCAGCCGCTATCTGAACAGCAAAAAGGGATTTATCCTCGTCTCCCACGACCGGGCATTTCTTGATGGATGCGTAGATCACATCCTATCCATCAATAAAGCCAATATCGAAGTACAAAAGGGCAACTTCTCCACCTGGGAGGAAAACAAGCGCCGCCAGGATCAATTTGAATTGGATGAAAATGAGCGGCTGAAAAAGGATATCCGCCGCTTAAAGGACGCAGCCCGCCGCATGTCCGACTGGTCGGACGCCGTGGAAGCTACAAAAATCGGCTTTGGTCCCTGTGATCGCGGTGCCATCGGCGCAAAAGCTGCCAAGATGATGCGCCACAGTAAGGCGGTGGAAACCAGAAGAAACCGGGAAATAGAAGAAAAAGAAAAGCTGCTGAAAAATATCGATCAGGCGGATGATTTAAAGCTTTTTCCCCTTCCCCATCCCAATCACCGTATCCTGGAATGCAGGGATGTATCATTGGGATACAGCGATCGACAGATCCTTTCTCAACTTTCCTTTTCCCTGCACAGCGGCGAAATCATGGCAATCACAGGAAAAAACGGCTGTGGAAAATCCAGTATCCTGCGCATGATCACAAAGGAAATATCCCCTCTTTCCGGCGAGCTTCACTTGGCCAGCCAGCTGATCATTTCCACCGTTCCCCAGCAGGCTCAGCTTTCCGGTTCTCTCCGGGAATTTATTCAGCAAAGCGCCATCGATGAAACCCTGTTTAAAACCATCCTGAGAAAGCTGGATTTTTCCAGGGAGCAATTTGAAAAGGATATGATTTCCTACAGCGCAGGGCAGAAAAAGAAGGTGCTCATCGCCCGCAGCCTTTGTGAAAAAGCCCACCTGTATTTATGGGATGAACCACTCAATTACATCGACGTACTATCCAGAATGCAAATTGAAAGGCTCATTGCGCAGTTTCGCCCCACCATGATCCTGATTGAGCACGATAAGGCGTTCGTTGAAAAGCTGGCCTCCAAAATCATTTCTCTTTGAATTTTCTAATAGACGAAAACGGATAAATGGAGTATAATAGAAAAGTACATCCGTATTTTCCCCGATATTTCGGGGCAAAAACAATTTGGAGGGACTTTATCATGCAAAAGCCTCAGCTCGTGATTATGGCCGCTGGCCTGGGCAGCCGGTACGGTGGCCTGAAGCAAATGGATCCTGTTGACCCTCAGGGCCAGTGGATCATCGATTACTCCATCTACGATGCCATCCGCGCCGGTTTTGGCCAGGTGATTCTGATTGTGAAAGAAGAAAATGAGCAGTTGTTCCGGGATACCCTGGGCAAGCGCGTAGGCAATAAAGCTGATATCAAATTCGTGCATCAAAAGCCCGATGTGCTCCCTGAAGGCTTTTCCATTCCCGAAGGGCGAGTAAAGCCCTGGGGCACCGCTCACGCTGTGCTCTGCGCCAAAGACGCCATCCATGCTCCCTTTGCCGTGATCAATGCAGATGATTTCTACGGCCCCAGCGCTTTCCAGGCCATCCATGATTTCCTGGTATCCGATCACCCTGAAAATGAAATGGCCATGGTGGGCTACCGCGTAGAAAACACCCTTACGGAAAATGGCCATGTGGCCCGGGGCGTATGCTCCATGGATGAAAGCGGCAAATATCTCTCCGGCATCGTGGAGCGCACCCATATCGAGCCCCGGGAGGGCGGTGCCGCGTTTACCGAAGATGACGGCAATACCTTCACTTTCCTCCCCGCCGGCACCATCGTATCCATGAACCTGTGGGGCTTTGCTCCCAGCATTTTGGACGAGATCGAGGGCCGCTTTGCCGGGTTCCTGGCGGAAAATTTGCCCAAGAATCCCTTGAAATGCGAATATTTCCTGCCCCTGATCCCCAATCTTTTGATCGCCGAAGGCAAGGGCAAGGTACAGGTGCTGCCCACTCCCGAAAAGTGGTACGGCGTTACCTATCATGATGATATGCCCCAGGTAAAAGCCTCCATTGCCAAGAAAAAGGCGGATGGCCTCTATCCCGATGCGCTCTGGGAGGAATAAGCCATGCTTCCCATGATCGCATCTTTTCCCATCGTTGGCACGCCCCTTTCCTGTGAGCGCTACGGAAGCGGCCATATCAACGAAACATATCTTCTGAAAACCGACGCCCCTCACGATTACATCCTGCAGAAGATCAATCACAATATCTTCAAGGATGTGGACGGGCTCATGCGCAATATCGCCGCCGTCACTTCTTTTCTCTATGAAAAGACCCCCGATTCCCGCCGGGTGCTGACGCTGGTGAAAACCAAAGAAGGAAAAAACTACGCCCAAACGGAAAATGGCGAGTATTTCCGGCTCTATGAATTTGTAACGGACAGCATCTGCCTGGACAAGGTGGAATCCAAAGAGGATTTCTATCAGAGCGCCGTGGCCTTTGGGCAGTTTCAGAATCAGCTTGCTGCATTCCCAGCCGATACGCTTACCGAAACCATCCCACATTTCCACGATACCATTGACCGCTACCGGATCTTCCACGAAGCCTTGGAAAAAGATCCCCTGGGGCGGGCTGCCTCCTGCCAAGAAGAAATTGCATTTGCTCTGGCCCATGAGGAAGAAGGCGGCTCCATGGTGAGGATGTTGAGGGAAGGCAAGCTGCCCCTCCGGGTTACCCACAATGATACCAAGCTCAATAACGTGATGCTGGACGCCAGAGAACGCACGCCTCTTTGCGTGATTGACCTGGATACCGTAATGCCCGGCCTTGCCGGAAACGACTTTGGCGATTCCATCCGTTTTGGCGCAAATACCGCTGCTGAGGATGAAAAGGATCTTTCCAAGGTGCTTTTCTCCCTGGAGCTTTTTGAAGCTTATGCAGAAGGCTTTTTAAGCGCCTGCGGCTCTGCCCTTACCGAGCTTGAAATCGCCACCCTGCCCCTGGGTGCTAAGCTTATGACGCTGGAATGCGGCGTTCGTTTCCTGACCGATCATCTTCTGGGCGATACCTATTTCCGCATCCATCGGGAAAATCACAATCTGGATCGCTGCCGCACTCAATTTAAGCTTATTGCTGAAATGGAAATGCAGTGGGCCCAAATGGAATCGGCTATTGAAAAAATTGCTGCCAAATATCGCTGATTTTCTTGACCTTCGTCCGTCCCTTTGCACGCACAGGGGCGGATTTTTTATTTTTCAAAAAAGCGAGATATTCTGTGAAATTTAAAGAAAAAGATCGAAATATGCTTATTTTTCGTTATTATTGACCTTATTTGACCTTTCTTTATTTTTGACCTTTCCTGACCTTGATGGTATACTACGATCGTCCCAAGGACAAAATAACAATTGCAGTAACCAAATCGCATCCCAGATGCGCAATAAAAGGAGGATTTTCAATGTACACCATGATTCCCTTCCGTTCTCACCGCACCCTGAATCAGAATCGTCCCTCTTCCCTTTTTGACGATCGCTTTTTCCGCTCTTTCTTTGACATGAATGATTGGATGGGCAGCGCAGGCTTCCGGGTAGATATCCATGAAGAAAAGGATCATTATCTGATGGAGGCGGAGCTTCCCGGCGTGCCCCAGGAACAGATTTCCATCACCGCCGATCAGGATACTCTCACCATTTCCGCGGATATGCGCAGCGAGCGAAACGATGAAAAAGCCTACTACAGCGAGCGCCGCATGGGTCATGTGTCCCGCTCCTTCAGCCTGGAGGGCATCGACGAAAACGCCATTACGGCAGATTACAAAAATGGCATTCTATATGTGAACATGCCCAAGAAACAGCCTTGCCGGGATTGCAGCCAGCGCCGCATCCCCATTGGCTCCGGCAGCGAAGAAACCCAGGCATAACCCCGTCACCTGATCCAATCCCCCCTCATAAAATGCAGTATCGCATGCTGTGAGGGGGGATTTTTCATGCGTATACATCTCTTGGGCGATACGGCCCGGGAATGCTATCTGGCAGAAATGCTCCGGGAAAGGGGGCATATGACCGTTGATCTGGGGCCCTTTGATTTGGTGATCCTGCCGCTTCCAAGGGGCGAAATTGCAAAGGAACATGCAGAAAAATTTCCTGCAAAGCAAAAAATTATTTGCGGCCTTGTGAGCGAAGAATTTAAGGCCCTGGCCAAGGCGCGCCAATGGGCGCTTTATCCCATTTTGCAGGATGAAGCGTTTACCCAGGAAAATGCACTGCTTTCTGCAGAAGGCGCCGTCTATGCCGCCATGCGACAGGCGGATTTTTCACTGCATGGCGCTTCCTGTGCCGTCATCGGCTATGGAAGGATCGGAAAAGCGCTCACAAAAATGCTGCGAGGATTAGGCGCCTGTGTAACCGTTGCAGCCAGGAGAGAGGAAAGCCGGAAGGAAGCCGGAAGCAACAGCGTCAGCACCGATGAGCTCCACCTTCTTCTTCCGCAAATTCAAATCCTGTTTAATACCGTGCCCGCGCCCCTGATTGATCAGGCGCTCTTATCCGCTGCAAAGCCTAATGCGCTTTTCATCGAATTGGCCAGTCCGCCCTATGGCATCGATCTTTCTGCTGCGCAGCAAATGGGGCTTCGCGCCTGGCTGGAAAGCGGCATTCCCGGGCGCTATTGTCCCCAAAGCGCGGCCAAGGCTATCTTAGGTTACATAGAAAGGAGCATCGGTCATGGCTAAAACAAAGGTGGGCTTTGCACTCACCGGTTCTTTCTGCACATTCACCCGCGCCTTTGATTCTATGAAAGCGCTCAAAAAACTGGGCTATGAAATCGTCCCCATTCTTTCATATGCTGCCGCCAAAGAGGATACCCGTTTCTATTCCCATGAAGACGTATGGCGTATTTTGGAAGAAATTTCGGAAAACAAACCGCTTTCCACACTTTCAGAAGTGGAACCTATCGGCCCCAAAAAACTGGTGGACGCCTATATCATCGCCCCGATGACAGGGGCCTCCATGGCCAAAATGGCCCACGGCATTTTTGATACCCCGGCGCTCCTTGGTGCCAAATCCCATCTTCGAAACAGCCGCCCGGTTTTGATTGCTCCCTCCACCAATGATGGATTAAGCACCGCCGCAGAAAATATCGGGAAGATTTTGGGGATGAGAAACGTTTATATAGTACCCTACGCTCAGGATGATCCCATCCACAAGCCCCGTTCCCTGGTGGCGGATTTTGCGAAAATTCCAGAGGCCCTGGCGGCTGCCCTTGCCGGCGGCCAGCTGCAGCCGATTCTCTTGGGCGGCTTGAAAAGCGTAGAAAAATAATGTATACTATAGATGGAGGTATTTCCCATGAAGCACGCAATTAAGAAATTGGTCTGTTTTGTTCTTTTTCTCTGTTTCCTGCCCCTGTATTCCCTGGCAGGATCCGGGATGGTATTGCGCTTTGACAGAAAAGAGCATTGGGTGGATGGCAGCCGCCATGTGGTCTACGCCCAGTTGGTTGCTCAGGACCCGGCATTTTCTGCTGTGGTTGAAAAGGTCAATCAGGCCATTCAAGAAACTGCATCCATTCAGGACTATGTGAATCTTCTTCCCACCGTTCAAGCGGACGGCACTGGCCTTTTGGTGCATGACAGTCTCGCAATTGCCTCCTCTTCTCTTTATCTGGAGGGCGAAGGATACTTCTATGTGCTGATGGAGGCCGAAGGAAAAATGCCCAAAGGCCGCCCTTCCCATCACTACTATCCCATGCTCTTTGATATGGCAAGCGGAGAAAGGGTTTCCTTCGATCAATTGTTCACCGATCCGGAAGGTGCCAAGGCCTATATTGAAAATTATCTCCTGGAAGTGGTGGAGCCACGTCTTTCCTCCTATATGGAAAATAACCAACTTTTCCCTGTGCCCTATGAAAATTTCGGTTTTTCTGAAGACGGGCATATCGTGATCTACTATCCCAGCGATCAGCTTTCCTTCTTAAGCGGCACCTCCGGCGCCGTTGCCTTTCGCTACAGCGAACTGTGGGAGTATCTGGATACCTCGGAAAGCGGCATTGCCCTCCAAATGGTAAAGACAGGCAGATATGTGCAGCAGTATACCGAAAATCGTGCTCCTGATGAACTTAGAAATGTAATTCAGGAATATCTTCGCGCACTCCCCGGGCTGGATCATGTGTCTCCATCCCTTGGCACCAGCATGGAACATATGAAAGAAAATTATCCCATCACCACCGATTCCGGCTACTATCCCGGCGGCGCATACTTTGAAACCGAAACGCCCGAGCTATTGGGTACTTATCTCATCACCGATCCCAACGAATCCTATCTTTCCGGCATTCTCACCAGCCGCATCGATATGTACGGCATCGAAACGGGCAAAACCACCCTTGCCAAAGCCAAGGAATTGCTTGGGGCTCCCACAGCGGAATTGCCTTTGGATGAAACCGCAGCAGGAATGTATCTAGTCTGCCCCGGAACGCTTTCCATCTATTCCTTCATCCATGATTTTCCCATTCAGAAAGGAGAAACGGGCCAGGATTCCTCCTCCGTTTCTCTCGCCCTTTACGCAGATACCGCCGGTGTGGTACAATATATATCGCTTTCCCTGAATTAATAAACAACGGAGAAAAACATTCATGACAGCAGCTGCAGCAAAAAAGAAAAACAATGCCCAGCCCGCCCTTGCCACCACCGGCCGGGGCGCGGCTTTTGCTATTACCCTTGGCATCACCCTGCTCACCCTGGGCCTGGCCTGGCTGATTTCTCTCATCACCCAGACGGATAGCTATGTGCTTTCCCAGCTGCGCCTATCCCTCCAGGGGCTGTGCGGCCCTCTGTGCCCTTTTTTCCCCATTTTGCTGGCTTGGGGAGGTATAAAGCTGCTGGTTTCTGCTCGTCATCGGGTTTCCGTCCGCGATTTTTCCATGGTTTCTGCCATCTATCTGCTGATTCTGGCCGGATATACCCTGATCGCTCTGGTGCCTCAAAGCGGCACTGCTATTTCCTATATGGAATTTGTAAGTAAACAAAATTATAAATCCATGGTTGCCGGATATGATTCCTATTCCGCTTATCTTTATCAAGCCTATGTCCAAAGCACCCATGGCGCCGGAGGTTTGCTTGGCATGCTTCTTGCCTATCCTCTGTGGCGAATGCTGGGCACCGTGGGCAGCATCCTGTTGATCATCGTGGCGATGATCGCCCTTATTTTTCTGCTGCTTAGAATAAATCCCGCTGAGTTTTTCCGCAATATATCCGACCACGGCGAGCGGCGCAGGCTCCATCGGGAGGAAAAACACAGAATCAAAGAGCAGGAACGTGCTGCACAGCAGTCGCAGCAGGAATCCGTTTCCAATCAGCCCATCATCCAAGAATATCCCATGGAACCCATCCAGCCCGCTCAGAATGTGACTGTGGAAGAAAGCATGTATACCCCTGCCTATTATCAGGCGGCGCCTATATATGAAAATACATCGGTTCCCCAAAAGCGCAGGCCTCAGCAGGATTTTTATGCCGTGCAGCCTGAATTGTATGATGAGCGATTCCCTCTTCACAGCAACGCCCAAAATGATGGCGCTCAGGATGCGCTTGTTTTCCAGGAGGAATATCTCTATCCCGATCCTGTAAAGGAAGAGCCCGCCGCCCCCGAAAAGAAGCCGCAAAAGAAATATTCTCTGCCGCGCCACGCGCCGCAAGAGGAAGGGTATACAGAGCCGGCAAAGGCTCCTGTGCCCATGCAAGCTGCGCCGGTCCTTCAGGAGGATGCGCCTCCTGCCTATGAAGATACGCCCCCCTGGGAAGGCCCGGAAGAAGAAAGCGAATCGGAA
This sequence comes from Clostridiales bacterium, assembly GCA_015056125.1. Classification (GTDB taxonomy): domain Bacteria; phylum Bacillota; class Clostridia; order Christensenellales; family Aristaeellaceae; genus RUG563. The sequence continues at coordinate 9,309 of SVGW01000020.1, forward strand.
GAGCCTAAGGCTCCCGCGCCTAATCCGGAACCTACCCGAAAGTCTGCTGCGCCCATTATTTCCGAGAAAAAGCCGGAGCCCGCGCCCGTCCCCGCTCCCAAGCCACCCATTTCCGATTGGGTCAGCCAAGTGCGGAAGAAGGAAGCCGAGCTAAACGCCGGTTTCCCGGAGCACACCACCCAGAAAGGCGAACCCAAGCCCGTATACACCGATCCCGTGATGCCCATTACCGGGGAGCGCATTGCCATTTCGCCCCGGGCTGAATTGAAGGAAGAATCCGCCACCACCCGCATGGACGGCACCGGCGCACCGAAAATGAAGCAGACGGAAATGAGCCTGCCCCTGCAGTATCAGGCGCCGCCCATCCGGCTTCTCAATGAATCCCGCCATGTTTCCCAGGCGGACGCTGCCCAGGAAGATGAGCGGCGTGCCCAGGTGATCGAAAGCACGCTGAGCAGCTTCGGCGTGGAAGCGGAAGTAAAACAGATCATGCACGGCCCCTCCATCACCCGCTTTGCCATCCAGATTGCACCTGGCGTAAAGGTGAGCCGGGTAGCCAATACGGCAGAAAACCTGGCGCTGGAATTGAAAACCAAGCATGTCCGCGTGGAAGCCCCCATTCAGGGCACCAACTATATCGGCATTGAGGTACCCAATGCTCTGGTAAGCACCGTAGCCCTTCGCGAAGTATTGGATAGCCCGGAAATGCGCAATAATCCTTCTCCCCTCTTAGTGGCCCTGGGCAAGGATATTGCCGGCACCCCCGTGCTTTGCGATCTTTCCAAAATGCCCCATTTGCTCATTGCCGGCGCTACCGGCAGCGGTAAATCCGTGTGCATCAATTCCATTGTGTGCAGCCTGCTCTACCGCACCTCTCCCGATCAGGTGCGCCTGATTATGATCGACCCCAAGCAGGTGGAACTGAGCGTATACAACAGCATCCCCCATCTGCTGGTGCCCGTGGTCAGCGATCCCAGAAAAGCTTCCGGTGCCCTGGCCTGGGTAGTGCAGGAAATGCTGGAGCGCTACGGCAAATTCAGCGCCCAGAATGTGCGCAATTTGGCTGGCTACAATAAAGCCAATCAGGGCACGGATAAAGTGCTTCCCAATATCGTGGTAATCATCGATGAAATGGCCGATCTGATGGAAGTGTGCCGCAAGGACGTGGAAGAATCCATCCGCCGTCTGGCCGCTCTGGCCCGTGCAGCCGGTATCTATATGGTATTGGCCACCCAGCGCCCCTCTGTGGACGTTATCACCGGTGTGATCAAAAATAATATCCCCAGCCGCATCGCTTTCGCCGTGTCCTCCGGCACCGATAGCCGCACCATCATTGATATTAACGGTGCCGAAAAGCTCATGGGCAAGGGCGATATGCTCTATAAGCCAGCCGGCACTTCCCCCCTGCGCGTGCAGGGCTGCCTGGTGACGGATGATGAAGTCAACGCCATCACGGAATACATTGGCCGCCGCTATCAGACGGACTATGACCCCAACATCATCGAACATCTGGATTCTGCCGGCAAAGAGCAAAACGAGGCCGATATCGAAACCACCTCGCCTGATGAAGGCAGCGGGGATTTGGATGATCTGCTTCGCCAAGCCATTGAAATGGCTGTGGAGGATGGTCAATCCTCCACTAGCATGCTCCAGCGGCGGCTTCGCGTTGGTTATGCCAGAGCCGGTCGATTGATTGATGAAATGGAAAAGCGCGGCGTGGTGAGCCAATCCGAAGGATCCAAACCCCGCAAGACTCTGATCACCCGGGAACAGTACTACGAAATGTTTAACGATGAATGATTTTTAGCGAAGGAGACAGGCGTTCTCCTTCGCATTTTTTTGCGGCCAAATCAACAAAAGAAAGCAAATGATTCCCAAGGCAGGATAGGCAACGGATACAATTCCTTCAAATCCCACAAGCGCCATAGCAAGGGATAGCAGCCATGCGAAAATACCTCCATACCGGGGAAATTTTTCTTTTAGCAGCATCATAGCTCCCCGGAGCACCGCTATCAGCGTAGTGATCACCGCCAGATACAGTATCGCTGCCGAAAGATAAAAACCAGCTTTTCCATATCCTTTTAAAAGAATTACCAATGGAAGCGCCTGATCCTTTAAAAACCTCCTATAGGGCATAAGCGCTGTATTATACAGCAAAATGAAGGAGAATAAAGCACCTCCCGCCCATAGCGCACTTCTGCACGTGCCCCGTTTTCCGCATTTTCCGCCCGCATCGCAAAGCACGCCGGTTGCCAGCATCACATTCATTCCCGCATAGCCTATTCCCCGCACGACGGCCATCATGATTTCATTAGCGGTAAAAGTTTCCTTGGTGGCAGGGAAATCAGGCAGCCTCAGGCACAGGGCCAGCGCAAGCAGCAAAAACGGCAGAAGCAGCAGCCCAAATCCGCTTAAAATCCCCATACTCCTTTGGCATAGCGCCGCACACACCGCCGCCGTTACCAGTATCCCAATTCCACGCGCATATTCCATCGGCAGCGTCAGGGCAAATAATTCCCCAGCGGCCGCTTCCATTCCTCCAGCCACGCATAGCAGTAAAAGCAGCATGAATCCCTTTCCGGCCCAAGCCCATTTTCCCTTGGGGAGCAATAAAAGAATGCTTTCTTTTTGCATCACCCGATACATGAGCCCCGTCATGATAAGCACTGTCAGGAACACCAGTACCCAGGAAAAAGAACCGTACTGAGAAAAAAATTGCATAATTTCCCGCCCGGAAGCAAATCCGGCGCCAATCATAGCGCCCAAAATGCAAAGCACCGTATGAACCACCTGCATACTTACCCCCTCCACCCCTCCAGCCTATGCCCATTTCCTTTCATTCATGTTTTTTTATCTTTTGTAGGTAAATACCTTGACAATTGCGAAAAAAAGAGTTATAATTTCTATCGCTGTCAAATATGCCGGTGTGTTGGAATGGCAGACGAGGCGGACTCAAAATCCGTTGCCAGCGATGGCGTGTGGGTTCAAGTCCCACCACCGGCACCACAAAAAGGCACTGAATTCGAAAGAATTCGGTGCTTTTTATATAGGGAAAACCACACATTAGACGCGTTTTCAGGCCACTCAATAACCCCGCAAACGCAAAGATGACCGCAAAAAGCGGTCATTCAAATCATTGAAAAAGGGACGTTTCGTTCTTTAGTACGTCAGTTTCGGAGTAGCGTCAATATCCCCCATGGGAATTTCGATTTTTTCACCGTGCAGATCTGCCTGTATCGCTTTGTAAAGCCAAGGACGCAGGTGGCGGTTTGGTGAATTTAACACATGCTGCGCATAATAGAAGGAGACATTATTCACCGGATCCACAGAGGCATATGCGCCTGCGGCGCCACCCCATCCGAACTCTGTGTAGTTCGCCCCTTGGCGTTGCGTACGCATCCCAAGCCCATAGCCCTCACCGAAAGATCTTTCGCCGTACATAGCCCTCTGCTGCTCTGTGAGGTGATCCGTTGCCATCAGGAGGACCGTCTCTTTCTTCAAGATCACGTCACCGATACGCATGGCCTCCAGAAACTTGATATAGTCCTCCACCGTAGAAATGCAGCCACCGCCGCCGCCGGCATACTCTTTTCCCAAATGGCACCAGAAACGCCATACAGGCAAAAATTGGCCCGTTTGGGAATCGTAACGGAATTGCTTTGCAAAGCCATTCCAGTCCTCAAGGGGATGCAGGAAAGTGGAATTTTCCATACCGAGAGGATCAAAGACATGTGTCTTGACATAGTTTTCAAACTTTTCGCCGGACAGCACCTCTATAAGCGCCCCCAGCACATCGTGCGCAAGGCTGTACTTCCACCCCTCGCCCGGCTCATATTCCAAGGGGGTCTTGGCAAACATATTAACCGTCTCCACCGTGGGGCAATTATTACCCGGAATGCTGTAATACGCTTCCAGCTCGGGGGTATGCATATCATAATTCATACCGGCTGTCATCTGGAACAGATGCAGAATCTTGATGGGATTTTTTGCTTTGCGAACCCCGTTCTCTGTTTTCACAGTCATTTCCGAAAAAGCCGGCAGATAATCGGACAAGTTGTCTTCCAATGAAAACATGCCCTTTTCCCACAGCTGCATTGCTGCTGCGCAGGTGATCAGCTTGGAGCAGGAATATATGTGATATTTTTCCTTTCCCCGAATGGGGATCTTGTTTTCCGGGTCAGCATAGCCGCCCATATGTCGCAGGATGCATTTGCCATCCTTATAAACGATTAGATCGAAGCCGGGAATACCCATGTCTAAAAAATGCTGACACAGTGCTTTGGTTTGTTCAAACATATTCTCACCTCTCTAGGAAATTTTATACCATCTTCCAAGCAAAGTCAACATAATCAAACAGCATATCTCCTTACATGTACACTTTTTTCATGTTTTTTCTCTTGCGCTCGCCTTATATTCGGTGCTATTATATAGGCAGAATAAACCAATATTTCCAGAAAGGATGTTTTTACGATGGATAAAAAAGTTACTCTTGCTGCGCATCGCGGCTGGCGCTCCAAATATCCCGAAAACACCATGATCAGCTTTAAAAAAGCGCTTACCCTTGATATCGACGCTATCGAAATGGACGTTCATATGACCAAGGATTATCATATCGTGGTTTGCCACGATGCCGATTTGGAACGTACCACCGATAAAACCGGCGCTATTTGCAATATGCCCTTGGAAGAAGTACGCCAAGCTGATGCCGGCATCAAATTCGGCGAAGAGTTCAAGGGCGAAAAGGTGCCCACTTTTGAAGAGTTTCTCCAGTTGATGGCCACTCGCCCGGATATCAAAGTGATGCTGGAGTTGAAGGACTACCCTGAAATGCTGGGCGATTTTGCCTATGCTTCTGCCGAACTTTCCCTCTCCCTTTGCCGCCAATATGGCATCTGGGGCAAGGATCGCCTGATCGTGATTACCTTCTCCACCGGCATCTGCGCCTGGCTGCGTACCCGTTATGCCAAGGATGATTTCCTCATCCACGGCTTCTATCCCAAAGCAAAAATGAAGGGCTATGAAGCTGATGATCCCTATAAGTATTATGATGAAGTGTGCTTGTTCAATTCCGGCGAAAAGGATCCCCAGGGCTTTCCCATTCAGCGGGATTCCGTAGTGGCCGATAAGGCCCGGTTCACCGAATTTTCCCTCATGGGCATGAAGCCCTGCGTGTATTACAAGTTTAATTCAGACGAAGAAGTATACCGCCAGGCCTACGAAAACGGCGCCATCGGCTTCACCTGCGATCATCCCGATATCTGCGGCGAAATCCTGGATAAAATCGGTGCCAGAAAGCTGAAGCGCTGATTGAAGGAGGATGTTATGAACATTTTTCTGCTCACGGACGTGGAAGGTATCCCTGGCGTAAATGATATTTCTCAGATGGATAGAACGGGCGAAGGATACCAGATCGCCCGAAAAATGCTGTGCGAAAGCATCAATATTTCCGTGGAAGCCTGCTTCCAAAATGGCGCCAATACCGTGTATTTTCTGGACGGACACGGTGGCGGCGGAAACGTAATTGAAGAGCTGATTGATCCACGGGCCATTAAATGCTCCATCATGGAGTGGCAGCAGCTGCTCAAGGATGGCAAAATCGACTACCAGATTGAGCTTGGTTCCCATGCCCGGGCAGGCACCATAGGCGGCTTTCTGGATCACACGTTGAGTTCCCGGGAATATTTCTGGATCAAGCACAACGGCCTTGAAATGAGCGAGCTCTCCCTCCATGCTGTTCTCTGCGCCAAATATGGCGTGCCGATTATTGCCACCATGGGCGATGAAGCGGCCTGCCGCCAAGCCAAGGAATACATTCCCGGCATCTACACAGGCCCTGTCAAGAACGCCGAATGCCGAAACCAGGCCGAAACCTACGATAACTATCGGGAGATCATTGCAGATACCATTGCAGCAGCGCTGAAACATCCCGAAAAGGTTGGCATGATCCAATATATCGAGCCCATTGTGGTGGAGCATGCCTATTACCGCACCGATATGTGCGAAAAGGCACTGGAGCGCTGGGGCGAAAAGGCCACCCGGATCGATGCGCGCACCTTGCAAAAAACCGTCATGATCGATACCTATGCCGATCTTAAATTTTGATTCTTTCGTATCATGGCAATTCATTTAGGAGATCGCTTGCGGGCTCTTCGCATCAAAAAAGGCTTGACCCAGGAGCAACTGGCCGAAATATTTTCCGTTTCCCCCCAGGCCATCAGCCGCTGGGAAAATTCATCAGCCTCTCCGGATATTTCATTGCTTCCCGGCATCGCTATCTTTTATCGCATTTCTCTGGATGAGCTCATGGGGATGGAAGAAATACGCTCAAAGGAACGCATTGGGAAAATCCATGCGGAAGCCCATCGCCTGGTAGCCGCCGGTAAAATCGATCAGGCCGTGCAGGTATTCAGAGAAGGCCTCAAATTATATCCCAATCACCCTGCTCTCCTTCTTTCTCTCAGCGAAACTTTGGCTCATCAATATGATGATCCCGCCTGTGTAGATGAGGCCATCACCCTCTCCGAGCGCGCCCTGCGCCACGCTGATCTTTCCATGAAGGCCCGCTCCACCGCCTGCGCCAATCTACTTTTTCTCTATGCGCAAGCTCATATGCAGGAAAAAATTCCTCCCCTCATCCAATCCTTGCCCCACATCTGGGAAAGCCGGGAAATGCTTTTCCCCGAGCAATTTGAGGGGCAAGAATATTCTGCCGCGCTTCAGGAAGCCGTGCAAAAAGCATTGGTGTATCTTTGCCGCCGAATTGATGCGCTGCCTGAGAGAATTCATGGAAAAGCACCGGATTATATTCAGTTGGGCGTAAATTTTTCGCCTGAAGAATCTCTGGAACAAATGCTGGATAAGATCAAAAGTTTTTGCAATTCACCGGATTGACATCTCATAATCCCCGCGATAGCATAAAATAAAGCAATAACCAGGAGGCATGATTATGGATTTGCAGGCACAAAAAATTATGGAGGAGCGCTTTGGTTGCGATGCCTTGATTGCCCTGGCCACAGCAGAAAATAATGCGCCTTCCGTGCGCACAGTAAACGCTTTTTATGAAAGCGGTGCTTTTTATGTGATTACCCATGCCAAATCCAAGAAAATGCGTCAGATTGAAAAGAATCCTGCCGTCGCCGTATCCGGAGATTGGTTCACGGGGCACGGCTTGGGGCAGAATCTGGGGCATATTCTAACAAAGGAAAACGAAGAAATAGCCCAAAAGCTGCGTGCCGCATTTTCTGCCTGGTATGGCAACGGGCATGTGAATGAGCAGGATGAAAACACCGTTATCTTAAAAATTGCACTGACGGACGGCGTGCTTTTCTCACAAGGCAAAAGATATGATCTGCAATTCTAATAATATTCAAAGGAGATAGATATATGCACCATAAGCGTCTGGACAGAGATACATGGAAAGATATCAAAAAAAAACGATATATTCAAAAGCGCATATCCACGCCCTTTGGGGATGGATATGCAGCCCTCCTTTATTTGGATGATGTAGACGCGCCTGTCGCTTGGAACTTTCCCGAAGGAAAAGTCACCGTATGCGAAAAGGGCATGAAATGGCTGGAGCTGCTGCCCGAAAACGATCACTATCTGATCACTGCCATGATCAGCCCTGAGGGCAAAATCAATGAGTGGTATATCGATATGATTGCCGGGTGGGGCTTTGATGACGATGGCGTGATTTACTATGATGACCTGTATCTGGAGTTGATCGCCACCCCCGCTGGAACCATTATAATTGATGATATGGATGAACTGGAGCAGGCGCTTGCAGAAAAAGATATTACCACCCAGCAATATGAAATGGCCATTGCCACCATGAAAAAGCTGAAAAGCGGGCTGCTTTCCAATCTTCCCCGCTTCAGCAATCAATGCCTTTCTATCATGCATCGTTTAGAGCAGGAGCACCAGTAAAAGGGGTTTTAACCGCATAAAAACCGCCGGAAAATCTTCTCATGATTTTCCGGCGGTTCTTTTTATCATCCAATTACCTTTTCGCCAAATCCGTTAAACAATAACATCATGGGGATATCGGTCAGGGGCAGATTTTTAAGTTCCGTAATCCTGCCAAATTCTCTTACCAGCATGCTTTCAGGAAGCTCATATACGCTGCCCTCCAGCAAATCCACCAGAAGGGGCGCTTCATCTTCCCCTGCCAGCTGGAAGCTTACCGTTCCTTCATAGGTCTCCCGCATAAGATCGGCAGCAATCCAATAGGCCAGCGCCGTGCCCTTTTCATCTTCAAAACCAAGGGACACAAAGCGGCTGCCGCCTTCATCTTTTCCGAAGAACCGAGGAGAATCATTCACCACCCGGCGAACAGGCACCTGGCAAGGCTTTGCGTCTTTGCGGAACAAAGTGGTCAGATGCTGCAGAGCGCGGTAAGAAAGCTTGGGGCGATATTCGCCGGTGGCCAGGCCATCCTCGTTAAAATCCGCCTGAATCACGCCAAAGTAGCCGTAATCCAGATAGGATGCCTTGTCATTTACACGTCCTTTCAGTGCTTCCACCATGTCCATAGCAGAAAAATGAGAAGTAAAAATTACTTCGGAGCTTAAATCCAGCAGCCGATGGCGAAGAAGATATTTGGCCTGCTTAAGAGGCGTCCAGGCGCCGCCCCTCAACGCACCGGCTCCGCGGGAATCAGATTGGGTGCCCGATTCGCCCTGGATAATCCCCACTTCGGGGTTATACTGATCAATCAACGCCCGAAGCGCCCGAATTTCATTGACAGCCTCCAGCTCATTGGCATTGTAGCAATGGAAGGATACCGCATCCACCACATCGCACAGCCCGCGCTCAAAAAGAACCTTAAAGAACGGCAGATTGATATAGCGCAGCGTGCCGCCAATCACCTTGGCCTCCGGATTGGCTTCCTTCACCGCCTGCGCAGTGACATAGTTAAATTCAGCCACGGCCTCTGCATCCGACAGGGGCTTCCAGCATGAATTGCCGTCCGGCTCATTCCAGATTTCAAACCAGGTGACACGGCCCTGATAGCGCTTTACCGTTTCCACCACATAATCATGCCAGGCCTTGCGCTCTTCTTCCGTATCCACAGGAGCGCAGCCGACAGAGCCGTACATTTCCTTGGCCAGGGGCGTATAAAGAGGATTGCCGTAGCAAAGGCAGATCCAGGGCTCCATGCCCCGGGCGATCAATTCATCCACGATCTGATCCAGCCAGGCAAAATCATATACGCCTTTTTCTGTTTCCGTACGCTGCCAGCCGGATTGGATACGCACATAATGCACACCGGTATTGGCCACCAGATCATAAGCTTTTTCCGGCTCAAAGGCCTTCCTGTCCAGCTTTTCAAAGCCCAGGCCGATTCTGGATTCCCCGATTTTGCAAGCCGGAGCCGTTTTGAGCACGCCGATTTTCTTTAATCTTTCCATTTTTCTTCTCCTTTATTTTTCTGCAGGATAAGCACCATAGAAATGGGTGATATTCAGATCCTCCGGCATATCCAGCCCATGGGAGCCGCATTCGCCGTCAATTTCATGGCAACCATGGTCCATGGCAAAGCCCACCAATGTATTATGATGCTTCCAGTGGTTCTTGATCATCTGGGCAAAGATGCCAAAAGTTCGCGAATTGGCGCGCAGCTCAGCCAGGCTGATAGCGCTCTCAGGGCCGTTCTTATGCATGGTGGAATCGTAATTGCCGTTGTACACACAGATAAAATCGTATTGATCATCTAAAATCAGTTCCGCAGCTTTGGCATTCACTTCTTCATACGAGGAATACAGGAAATAATCCATCTCCCTCTCCAGGTAAATCTTCCCCATGCTGCACTTATTGTCCGCAACGATCACGGGCTTTTTCCCTGCGCGGATCAGGGCGTCAAAAATCGTATCGATTTTGATCACAGGCTTTTCATATTTCTGAATGCCGTGCACGCAAGGCTGGGCGCCGGTATACATGGTGCCAAAGCACACGGGGGTTACGGATGGCATCACAGTGCAGAAAGGCATTTTCTGCTCTGTGTAGGCTTCCACTTCCTTAAAGAAATTGGGATATTTTTCATAAACCCATTGAGCCACTGCATCAGGATTATACATAAAAATGCGGTCAGCATTCTTTCCGTTAAATGCTTTTTCTGCATAATCCAGCAGTTCCCTGGCAGGAGCGGCAGCACAAGCAGGGGGCTCAATGCCAATGATCTTGGCTAAAGCTGCGCAAAGGGTATCCAGGCTCTGTGGGTTCAATGCATTGCTCATATAAGGATCCTCCATCTTTTTATTTGATACTGAGGATATTTTACTCTTCCTGTATTTTCTTGTCAATCGCCGTAAGCAAAAAAAGGAGAGGCTTTCGCCCCTCCCCTTCGTTAAACTTAGTTTTAGTACTTGAGGAAATAGGTGCTCACATAGCCAAGCTGGCCATCCAATTCTACCTTGGACCAGTTTTCGCCCATTTCCAGTACGGTCACCTTGGTGCCAACGGAAACAGTCTTGAGAATTTTGGTTTTCATTCCGGGATACAGGCGGAAATTCACCACGCTGCCCCCATTGATGTTTTTGAGCGTTGCTTCAAAAGGAGCAGCCACAGGCTTGGTATATACCGGCGCTTTGGCAGCAGCCAAATACTTGCTGCTCATATAGCCCGTATTCCCGTTTACGCTCACCTTATGCCATCCGTTTCCCTTTTGCAAAACGGATACAGGGGTATCAATGGGATAAGAAGTGATGATTGCGGCATCCGTAGAAGGAGAAGTGCGCAGGTTGAGGCCAATGCCAGTATTGGTGCGCACGTAGAGGGTAGCGGACGCAGTGCCGTCATTCAAGTACTTGCTCATCATGTAGCCCGTCTTCCCTGCTACCTTTACCTTGCTCCAGGTTTCGCCCTTTTCCAGGATTTCCACCCAGGTGCCCGTCCAATACTGGCCCAGCACTTTCGCTTCCAAGGACGCCTTTTCCCGCAGGTTCAGCCCGCCGCCCTTTACGGTAGCGTATTCGCTGGCGCTGCCCATCAGGGGCGCCGTGCACAGGGCAAGCGCCAGGGCGGCAGATGCAATTTTCTTCGCGTGTTTCATGGGGATTCCTCCTTTGGTGATGTAAAGTATTGTTCCGGCCTTTGCCGTACACCACAAATACGGAAATATGCCCCAATCCATTCCGCAAAAGCCCTGGTAAAATCAGGTAAAGAAGGTCCGATTTGGAATGTTTTTCCATGACGATTGGATGTGGTGATCCTTTTTCCTGCTTTTTTTCGAGCGACGCATCCAATCATTACCAATTGCCCTTTCAAAAATGATTTGCCGTTTTCAGCAGATGCAAAGCATTTTTTAAGTTTCCCGGCAGCGGAACGCCAAAATGCGCGGCATTGCCCGCCAGGCTCACAGCTTCCTGCGCCATATAAAATCCAATGGCGGCTGAGCGCAGCATATCGCCTTTTCCGCTGAGCTGATCCAGCGCGCCGGCGATCAAAATAATGCCCAGCATCATTCCCTTTCTGCAAATGCCCATCAGGATTGCTCTCCAATGGAATCCCCCGCTTGCGCTTCTTGGGCTTTTTCGAATGCAGGCCAGTGCCAGGCCGCTTAATAGATCAAGCGCCATAAGAGCCAGAAGCAATTTCCAATCGCTTCCTGAAAAAAGACCCGCCATTGCCCCTAAAAACCGAATTATAATATCCCACCCATCCCTCATCAGCGCTTTCGTCTCATTCACCCTCTCTGCTTCCAAATAAATTCCTTGCAAATCAAGGAAAACAAGCTATAATGTAAATGGATATATAGGAAAAATATAGAATCAATCTGCACAAAAGAAATAGGAGGCATCGCTATGCAGGCTGAAAAGCAAAAGAAATTCACAAAAAAAGAATGGAGCTGGATTCTGTATGACTGGGCCAACTCCGTGTATGCCACCAATATCATGGCGGCGATTTTCCCCACCGTCTTTGTCAGCATTGCCGGTAATGCCGGGGATATTTGGTGGGGCTATGCCACCTCCATCGCCACCTTTGTGATCGCCATCCTGGCGCCCCTGCTTGGCGCTGTGGCCGATTTTAAGGGCATGAAAAAGAAGCTGTTTACGCTTTTTATGTGGCTCGGCGTAATCTTTACCGCTTTGATTGCCCTTACCAATGATTGGCGCTTCATGCTGGCGGGCTATATCATCAGCCGCATCGGCTTTGCCGGCTCCAATCTGTTTTATGATTCCTTTCTCACCGATATTACCACCAACGAGCGAATGGATAAGGTATCTGCCTGGGGCTATGCCATGGGCTATATCGGCGGCAGCACCATTCCCTTCATTCTATCCATCGCCATGCTTTTAATCTTTGGCTACTCCAGCGTATTCGCGCAAAAATTCTCTATCGTGATCACCAGCGTATGGTGGCTGTTTTTCTCCATCCCCATGCTCAAAAATGTCCATCAGGAGCACTATATCGAGCCCTCCGGCCAGCATTCCATCAGCCAAACCTTCCGCAATATCCTTTCCACCTTTAAAGAAATCGTGGAAAGAAAGGGCCTCTTTCTCTTCACCCTGGCCTATTTCTTCTATATTGACGGCGTAGGCACTGTAATCAGCGTATCCACTGCTTATGGCTCAGCCCTGGGCCTTGGCACGGTTGGAATGATCCTGGCCCTTCTGGTTACGCAGATCGTGGCCATGCCCTGTTCCATCCTCTTTTCCCGCCTTTCTGCCAAGATCACGGCCCGCAAGGCCCTGATCGGCGCCATTATCGTATACATCTGCATCTGCCTGGTTGGCTTCTATATGGGCATTTCACTGGAGCCCCATCAGGAAGCCTACGAAGCTGCTCTGGCTGCCGATTTTGCCCTTGAAACCGAAAATACCGCGCTGATTGATCAGTGCAAGGAAGCGTTCCGGGCTGAGGATGCCTTATCTGCCCTTGCCTCCCTTCGCCATGATCCTGCGAATGCCGGCGATTTGGCCATTCTTGATGCTGCGGATGCTTTCTACATGAAGAACGGACATCTGGCCCTGGCCCTAAAGGATGCCATTTCCTTTTCCACCATTCTCTTCTGGAGCATGGCCTTTCTGGTGGGCACGGTGCAAGGCGGCATTCAGGCTGTGTCCCGCTCCTACTTTGGCAAGCTGATTCCCAAAGAGCGCTCCAATGAGTTCTTTGGCTTCTTTGATATTTTCGGCAAATTTGCCTCCGTTCTGGGGCCCTTCCTCTATTCCACCGTTGGCACCTGGACCGGCCGCTCCAGCTATGGCGTGCTTTGCCTGATTGTGCTTTTCCTCATTGGGCTTGTGCTGATGATTGGCGGCAAAAAGGAATTGGCCGCTATGGAAGAAAGCGTTCAGGGCTAATTTTGTCCAATGGATTGAAGGAATTTTCTTTTCATAAAAACATTTTATGGGTATAATCTTTCCGAGCGATCCATAAAGGAGGAGTATTTATGACCGATCGCATCCGTGCGATGAAAGATTTTCAGTGGGAGCGAAAGCATCATGCTGCCCGCATTCAGCTTGATAGAAATATGAAGCTTCCTTATCGTGACGCCAATTTGCCCGATTATACCCGCACAGCCCTGCGCCTGAAACTGGCGCTGGATATGGAAAGCCCCTTCCTATTTCCCAATGAATTGATCGCCTTTACCCGCACCGTTCCCGCTCTCCCGCTTATTTTTGATGAAAAGGAGTGGGCCGATATCAAAGCTGCCCACTTCATTCACGAAATGGGCAATATCAGCAATCTTTCTCCCGATTACGGCACCATCATTCAATCGGGCCTGCTGGTGCTGAAGGAACAGCTCACCGGCAGCGAATATCACAAGGCCATAGCCGCCTCCATCGATGCCGTGCTTTCCCTCACCGCCCGCTACGAGGCCGCCGCCCGGGAAAATGGAAACGTTGCCCTTGCCGATGTGCTGAAAAAAGTGCCTGCTCATGGCGCTTCCTCCTTCCGGGAAGCCCTTCAATCTTTGCGCATTCTCCACTATGCCATGTGGTGCGAAGGAGATTATCATAATACCCTGGGCCGATTTGATCAGTATATGCTTCCTTATCTTGAAAAGGATCTTCAAAGCGGCGCAGAAACCGAAGAAAGCGCATTTGAGCTTTTGGAAGCCTTCTTTCTTTCCTGCAATCGGGACAGCGATCTCTATCCCGGCATGCAGCAGGGGGATAATGGGCAGAGCATGGTGCTGGGCGGCATGACCGTTGACGGAAAAGACGGTTTTAACCTGCTTTCAAAAATGTGCCTGAAAGCCAGCGGAGAGCTTCGGCTCATCGACCCCAAGATCAATCTGCGCGTTAGCAAGGATACACCCCTCTGGGTATATGAAATGGGCACCCAGCTTACCAAGCTAGGCCTGGGCTTCCCCCAATATGAAAACGATGATATTGCCATTCCTGCCTTGATGAAGCTCGGCTATGCCGAGGAAGATGCCCGCAATTATGCTATGGCCGCCTGCTGGGAATTCATCATTCCCGCCAGAGGCATGGAAATCCCCAATATCGGCGCCTTGCCCTTTGCCAATTCCGTGGATAGCGTGATCCGGGAAAAGCTGTTAAGCTGCGAAAATATGGAAATGCTGAAAGCTGCCATCAAAGAAGATATCTTTGCCCGGGTCAAGGAAACCCTTGCTGAGCGTAAAAATCTTTATTTCATTCCTTCCCCCTATCTTTCTCTCTTTTTTGACGGCTGCCTGAAAAACGAAAAAGATATTTCCCTTGGCAACAAGTATAACAATTGGGGCCTCCACGGAACAGGCGTGGCCGCTGCTGCCGATATGCTGGCTGCTGTGGAGCACACGGTATTTCAGGGCGAAACCGCTAAAGAAACTTTGCTTTCCGCCATGGAAAAGAATTTTGAAGGCTATGCCCCCCTGCAGGATCGGTTAAAAAATCACTGTCCCAAGATGGGCAATGATGATGACCGGGCCGACCGGTATGCATCCTGGCTTCTTTCCACATTTGCCGATGCCGTAAATGGCCATAAAAACGAACGCGGCGGCATTGTTCGCGCCGGCACGGGCTCTGCCATGTATTATATTTTCCATGCCAATGAATTGGGCGCTACGGCAGATGGCCGGGAAAAGGGCGTGCCCCTGCCCGCCAATTATGCCCCCTCCCTGAATATCCGCTTAAACGGCCCTGTTTCCCTGATTAAGTCCTTTACCAAGCCTGATTTAGCCCGCACCATCAACGGCGGCCCCCTTACCATCGAATTTTCCGAAAGCGTATTTACGCAGGCGGAATCCATCACCAAGGTGGCACAGCTGGTGCAGCTGTTTATTCAGCTTGGCGGCCACCAGCTGCAGCTCAATACCGTGAATCGCGATCGGCTTTTGGACGCACAGGCGCACCCCGAAAACTACCGTAATCTCATCGTGCGCGTATGGGGCTGGAGCGGCTATTTTGTGGAATTGGATAAGTGCTATCAGGATCACATCATCCGCCGGGCCGAATTGCTGGTATAATCCATGAAAACAGGCATTGTTTTCGATATCAAGGAATTTGCCGTTTTTGACGGCCCAGGAATCCGCACCACCGTTTTCATGAAGGGCTGTCCCCTTCGCTGCCAATGGTGCCATAATCCGGAAGGGCTTTCCCCCAAGCCCCAGCTGATGGTGAGCAAGGCCGCTTGTATCCATTGCGGCGCATGCCAAAAAGCTTGCCCGCATCCGGATCGCTGCGCTGCCTGCGGTGCCTGCATCCCCTATTGCCGGGGCGGCCTTCGAAAAATCTGCGGTGTTTCCTGGCTGGATAGCGATTTGGCCCATCGACTGATCAAAGATCGGGATGTATACACAGCTTCCGGCGGTGGCGTCACCTTTTCAGGCGGCGAACCGCTGATGCAGTGGGAATTTGTTTCTTCTGTCATTGACCATCTTCCCGGTATCCACACCGCCATTGAAACCAGTGGCTACGCCCCGGACGCCGTATTTGAAGATGCCATTCAACGCTGTGATCTAATCCTGATGGATTGGAAGGTCAGCGATCCCGCGCTTCACAGGCGATATACAGGCGTGGATCAAGCCCCTATCCGCCGCCATCTTAAAATGCTTTCTCAAAGCGATACGCCTTTTTACCTTCGCATGCCCATCATTCCCGGCGTTAACGATAATAAAGAGCATTTTGAAACAGCGGCACAATTGGTCGCAAAAGCAAAGAATCTCGTTCGGGTGGATATCCTTCCCTATCAGCGGGCTGCCGGCGCAAAATATGGAATGGTGGGCAAAACCTATCAGCCGGATTTTCCGGAGGATAAGCCACCAGCCATTTTTACTGAATCATTTGATCAGTTGAATATCCCTTACCAAGTATTCAAATAAAAAAATGCTGCAAGCACGATCACTTGCAGCATTTTCAAGTTTTTGGATCAGAACAGGCCGATAATCTTTCCTTCGGCATCCACGTCGATTTTTTCAGCGGCGGGCACCTTGGGTAAGCCGGGCATGGTCATAATATCTCCGGTAAGGGCCACGATGAAGCCGGCGCCAGCGGATACTTTCAGGTTCCTCACCGTTACGGTAAAGCCCTTGGGTGCGCCAAGCAAAGTGGGATCATCGGAGAAAGAATACTGAGTCTTGGCCATGCAGATCGGAAGGCCGCCAAAGCCCAGTTTTTCCAATTGTGCCGCCTGCTTCTTGGCGGCAGGGGTGAGCATCACGCCATCGCCGTGGTATACGTTCTTAACGATCAAATCAATCTTTTCCTCAATGGACTTATCCAAAGGATAGCTGAAGGAAAAGTTGTTGGGCATTTCGCAAAGCCGCACCACTTCTTCCGCCAAGACCATGCCTCCCTCGCCGCCCTTGGCCCATACTTCGGACAAGGCCACATTCACATGCAGCGCCTTGCATTCCTCTTCAATCAGCTTCAGTTCCGCTTCCGTATCCGTGGGAAAGCGATTGATCGCCACCACGCAGGGCAGCTGATATACCTTGGTCATGTTTTCTACGTGCTGGAGCAAATTGGGCAAGCCCTTTTTCAGAGCGTCAAGGTCTTCTGTGCCAAGCTCCGTCTTGGGCAAGCCGCCGTGCATTTTCAATGCGCGCACAGTCGCCACTACCACCACGGCATCCGGGGTGAGTCCATTCACCCGGCACTTGATATCCAGGAATTTTTCAGCGCCAAGATCAGCGCCAAAGCCGGCTTCGGTAATGATGTAATCCCCCAGCTTCAAGGCAGTGCGGGTAGCCATAATGGAATTGCAGCCATGGGCAATATTGGCAAAGGGGCCGCCATGCACGATGGCAGGGGTGCCTTCTAACGTCTGCACCAGATTGGGCTTCATGGCGTCCTTAAGCAAAGCAGCCATGGCGCCGGCGGCCTTGAGCTGGCCTGCGGTCACAGGTTCTTCCGCATAAGTATAAGCCACCACGATGCGGGAAAGGCGTTCCTTTAAATCTTCCAGACCATCCGCCAGGCAAAGCACCGCCATAATTTCAGAGGCCACCGTGATATCATAGCCGTCTTCCCGAGGCACGCCGTTGACTCTCCCGCCCAGACCATCCGTCACAAAGCGGAGCTGGCGATCGTTCATATCCACGCAGCGGCGCCATACGATGCGGCGAGGATCGATATTCAGGCTGTTGCCCTGATAGATATGGTTATCCAGCATGGCCGCCAAGAGATTATTGGCGGCGCCGATGGCATGGAAATCGCCGGTAAAATGCAAATTGATATCTTCCATGGGAATCACCTGGGCATAGCCGCCGCCGGCAGCGCCGCCCTTGATACCAAATACCGGGCCCAAGGAAGGCTCGCGCAGGGCCACAATGGATTTTTTCCCAATCCTGCGAAGGCCATCCGCCAAGCCGATGGTGGTGGTGGTTTTACCCTCGCCGGCAGGCGTGGGGGTGATAGCCGTTACAAGGATGAGCTTTCCATCCTTGCCGCCCTTTTCGCGAATGGCGCGGGCATCCAACTTGGCTTTGTAATATCCGTAGGGCTCCAGCAGGCTTTCGTCAATCTGGGCAGCCCGGGCGATTTCCATAATGGGACGAATGGGTGTGGACTGGGCGATTTCGATATCGGTGAGCATGTCAGATCCTCCATTGATTCATAATATATGGATTCTTCGATATTATAACGTATTTTTCCTTAACTTTCAACATCCGCACGAGAAATCTGTGCGAAATAATCCGCAAAAAGTCGAACGTTTTTTGCTCCAACCGCATAATCATCCATTTTTCGAGGAAGGATAGAGAATGAGAATGCATGAATATATAGTTTCGATGCAGATTGGGGAGGGAAGCTTATGGAACATGAACGGAGGCGGGATACGCTCACCGTGTATCTTTCCGGGGAACTGGATCATTGCTGTGCGCAGAGCATCAGAAGAGAATTGGATCATCTGATATCCGATTCATCGGTTCGGCATTTGGTGTTGGATATGAAGCAGATGGGATTTATGGATTCATCGGGCATCGGCGTGATTCTGGGGCGTTACCGCGCCATGCATCAGCGGGGCGGCACGGTATCAGTCAAAAACATGAATCCGCAGGTGCACAGAATATTTATCCTGTCCGGGATGCAGCAAGTCATCCGGATCATGTAACGGAGGAGTAAACCATGCAGATTATCAACCAAATGAAGCTGGAATTTCTCAGCATCCCGGAAAATGAAGGGTTCGCCCGGGTAGCCGTAAGCGCATTCGCCGTGCAGCTTGACCCCACGCTGGATATGCTGGCGGATATAAAAACGGCGGTGAGCGAAGCCGTCACCAATGCCATTGTGCACGGCTATGCCGAAAATATGGGCGTTGTCAGCATTTCGGCTTCGCTCTTTGAAAATGGGCTTCTTTCTGTTTCAGTAGCCGACCGTGGACGGGGCATTGACGATATCCCCCAGGCCATGCAGCCCTTCTTCACCACCCAGCCGGAAAAAGAGCGCTCCGGCATGGGCTTTTCCGTGATGCAAACCTTTATGGACAGAGTGACAGTGGAATCCGTGCCGGGAGAAGGAACCACAGTGCGCATGGAAAAAAAGCTGAAGGAAGCCTGAAATGAGCCTCTATCTCCTGGCACAGCAGGGCGACCCAGATGCGCTTTCCTGCCTGATCCGCAAGCATATCCCTTTGGTGCAGGCGCTTTCCAAGCGCTTTTCCTATTGCGAAGACGCCTTTCAGCAAGGATGTCTGGGGCTTTTGTTGGCCATTCGCGGCTTTCAGGAATCCCTGGGCTATTGCTTTTCCACCTATGCAGTGCCTGTGATCCTTGGAGAAATGCGCAGGGCTTTTACTAAATCCCTGGGCTGGCGCGCAAGGCGCACCCTGAATAAGGCGAAAGCCTATCAGGATGAAATCATCAAGGCAACGGGAAAGGAGCCAAGTATAAAAGAAATGGCCCAGGCAGCGGGAACCGCACCGCAAGACTTGATCCTGCTCTTGGAACGGGATCAGGAAATCCTGCTCCAAGAAAGCGATCAGCTGCTTTTATCTTTCCCCGATCCTCACAGCGATTCCTGGCTGATTCGCTTTTTCATCCGGGATATTCTATCCAGAATGAGCAAAAAAGATCAATGGCTGATTCAAAAACGCTTCCGGGAAGGCATCAGCCAGCAGGAATTGGCTGATCGGCTCTCCATCAGCCAGTCCACCCTTTCCCGATATGAAAAGAAAGTGCGCCAATTATTCATAGAGGCATGGAATGGGCCATAAAGAAATATTTTTAAAATAAATGCTTGACGTATATAGGAATCTGTGCTATAATTTCTTTCGGCTTGAAAGAGCCTGTGCCGTAGACAGCAGGTGCGCATTGCGCGTAAAGGGTTTTCCCGCCCGCCGAGGTGCGAGGAAGCATGCTTGTAATGCCCTTGTGCCCACGCACAGGGGTTTCTTTTATTCACGGCCGCAAGGAAGGTGAATGAACACATGAGCAAGAACCTGGAAAACAAAAAGGTGGTCGTGGCTGATATTCTGAATAAGCTTCAGAATGCTCAGTCCGTCGTGATCGTGCATTACTCCGGTATCACGGTTGAGGAAGTGACCGAGCTGCGCAACCAGTGCCGCAACAATGGCGTGGAATACTGCGTGCTCAAGAATACCCTCGTTCGTCGTGCCCTGCACGAAATGAACATCACCGGTCTGGATGAACATCTGGAAGGCCCCAGCGCTTTCGCTTTCGGCATGACTGACGCCGTGGCGCCCGCTAAGGTGATCTGCGATTTCATCGAAAAGTCCAAGAAGGATAACCTGGCTGTTAAGGCCGGCCTGATGGGCACCGAAGTGATGGACGCCAAGGCTGTGGTGGCCCTGTCCAAGCTCCCCTCCCGCGAGGTGCTCCTCGCCCGTCTGGTGGGCTCCCTCAAGGCTCCCATTTCCAACCTGGTGTATGCGCTGGAAGCGCTGCGCAAGAAGCAGGCTGGCGAAGAATAATCGCTGCCTGAATTTCTAACAACAAGATTACAATAATAATTGGAGGATTCGCATCATGACTCATGAAGAATTTTTTGCCGCGATTGACGCGATGACCGTTCTTGAGCTGAACGAACTGGTCAAGGCTTTCGAAGAAAAGTATGGCGTTTCTGCTGCCGCTCCTGTGGCTATGGTTGCCGCTCCCGGCGCTGCCGCTGCTGCCCCCGCTGAAGAGCAGACCGAATTTGACGTGATCCTGGTCAACCCCGGCTCCGAAAAGATCAAGGTTATCAAGGCCGTGCGCGAAGTCGTTTCCGGTCTGGGCCTGAAGGAAGCCAAGGACTTCGTGGAAGCCGTGCCGAAGGCTCTGAAGGAAGGCGCTTCCAAGGAAGAAGCCGAAAAGATCAAGGCCATGTTCGCCGAAATCGGCGCCACCGTGGAAGTCAAGTAATTTTCACATTGGCTATCGCCCGTCACGCTTACGTGGCGGGTTTTTTCTTGCAATCTTTCACATTTGTGCATTCTATCTCCAAATTTCAAATTTTTTTCCAATCTTCGATTGAATGTTTTCGTATTCTGGGCTATAATAGATGCAACTGGATTACCATTACAAGGAGGAAACGATTGTGGCTTCTAAATCCATTCGGTATACCTATGAACAACTCAACACTTTCTGCATGGACGCTTTCATGAAATTCGGCTTCAATGCAGATCAGGCGCGCATCATCACGGACGTGCTTCTCCTTTCCGACCTTTACGGCATCGAAAGCCATGGCATGCAGCGCCTGGTGCGCTATCACAAGGGCATTGAAAAGGGCCTGATCAAGATCGATGCCAAGCCCGAAATCGTGCATGAAACCCCCGTTTCTGCCGTGATCGATGCTCATGATTCCATGGGTCAGCTGGTTTCCCATCAGGCCATGAGCCTGGCGATCGAAAAGGCCAAGAAGACCGGTATGGCCATCGTATCCGTGCGCAATTCCAACCACTTTGGCATCGCCGGCTACTATGCCAAGATGGCCTGTGATCAGGGCCTGATGGGTATGGCCATGACCAATAGCGAAGCCATCATGGTGCCCACCTTTGCCCGCATGGCTATGATCGGCTCCAACCCCATCGCCGTGGCCCTGCCCGCCGATCCCTATCCCTTCTTCTTTGACGCCTCCACCACCGTGGTTACCCGCGGCAAGTTGGAAGTGTACAATAAGATGCAAAAGCCCCTGGTGGAAGGCTGGGCCCTGAATAAGGATGGCCACCCCTCTACCGATGCCAAGGACGTGCTGCAGAATATCGTTGCCAAGAACGGCGGCGGCATCATGCCCCTGGGCGGCAACACCGAGCCCCTGGGCAGCCATAAGGGCTATGGCTACGGCATGCTGTGCGAAATCTTCTGCTCCGTGTTCTCTCAGGGCACTCCTTCCAGCCACGTAAACGTGGGCGGCAAGAGCGGCACCTGCCATGGCTTCATGGCGGTGGATCCCAACGTATTTGGGGATGCTCAGGCCATTAAGGAGCATTTCTCCGCCTATCTGCAGGAACTGCGCGACGCCCCCAAGGCCGATGGCCAGACCCGCATCTACACCCATGGCGAAAAAGAAGTGGCCGCCTATGCCGATCGCATGGCCAACGGCATCGATGTAAACATCAACACCGTCGCCGAAATGGTGGATATGGCCAACTTCCTGGGTATGGATAGCGAAAAGTATCTGGGCAAGGTGGATGTAGCCGGCCTGGAGAGCAGCTATAAGTAATATTTTAGGAGGATGAAGCAAATGGATATTAAAGCTGAAGCCCTGAAAAAGCATTATGAATGGCAAGGCAAAATCGAAGTTGTATCCCGTACCCCTGTTACCAATTCCCGGGAACTGTCCCTGGCCTACACCCCCGGTGTTGCCGAGCCCTGCCTGGTGATCAAGGACAACTATGAAAAGTCCTGGGAGCTCACCCGCCGCAGCAATATGGTGGCCGTAATCACCGATGGTACCGCCGTGCTGGGCCTTGGCGATATCGGCCCCGAAGCCGGCATGCCCGTAATGGAAGGCAAATGCTGCCTGTTCAAGGAATTTGCCGATGTGGACGCTTTCCCCATCTGCATCCGCAGCAAGGACGTGGATGAGCTGGTGCGCACCATCTATCTCATCTCCGGCAGCTTCGGCGGCATCAACCTGGAAGACATCGGTGCACCCCGCTGCTTCGAGGTGGAACGGCGCCTGAAGGAACTGTGCGATATCCCCGTGTTCCATGATGACCAGCACGGCACCGCGATCGTTGTGGCCGCCGCCATGCTCAATGCCCTGCGCGTTGTGAATAAGAAGATCGATGAAATCAAGGTCGTCATCAATGGCGCCGGTGCCGCCGGTATCTCCATTGCCAAGCATATTATGAAGCTTGGCGTGAAGCACCTGACCATGGTGGATCGCTTCGGCATCATCTGCGAAGGTATGGAAGGCCTGAACCCCGCTCACGAAGAAATGAGCAAGGTGACCAACCGCGAAAAGCTCATGGGCACCCTGGCTGACGCCATGAAGGGCGCCGACGTATTCATCGGCGTATCCGCTCCCGGCGTTGTCACCAAGGAAATGGTAGCCTCCATGGCTCCCAGCGCCTGCGTGTTCCCCATGGCTAATCCCGTTCCCGAAATTTTCCCCGACCTGGCCAAGGAAGCCGGCGCTGCCGTAGTAGGCACTGGCCGCAGCGACTATCCCAACCAGATCAATAATGTGCTGGCCTTCCCCGGCATCTTCCGCGGTGCTCTGGACGTGCGTGCCAGCGATATCAATGACGCCATGAAGATGGCCGCTTCCCGTGCGATCGCTGCGCTGGTAAGCGATGAAGAGCTCTCCCCCGAATACATCATGCCCAAGGCCTTTGATAAGCGCGTTGGCAAGGCTGTGGCCGAGGCTGTGGCTCAGGCTGCCAAGGATAGCGGCGTGGCTCGTCTGTAATTATCCCAGAAAACCATCAAGGCAAGATGCGAAATGCATCTTGCCTTTTCATTTAAATTTTTTTAATTCTTCAGAAGGAGAAATACCGATATATTTTTTATAATGCCGATAAAACACAGAATAATCCTGAAATCCGCTGGCGCGAAAGGCATCGGTGATATTTCTGGTAATATATAATTGCTGCTGGGCCATAAAGATACGCTTGCGCAGGGTATATTCCCAAATGCTGCAGCCCATCACAGCTTTGAAGCGCCGATTCAAATAATTCCTGTTCCGAAAAAGCTGCTTTTCCAAATCCTCCAAATGCCATTCCACCGCAATATTTTGATGAATATACTGAATAATTCTTCTTACAATGGGATCATTGGCAGGAACGATTTCCGTTTGGTTTTTTTGCATCTGGGTGAGCTTGGCCAGAATCGAAGTGATCAGCGCATCAATTATGGATGCCTCTTGCATACTGCCGCTGTTTTCTTCCAAAATCCGAAAGGATTCCCACAGCCAGATACGCTCGTTCTTGCTAAGTAAAAACACATTGCTGCCATTCCCCACTGCTTGGAACAGCTGATCAAACCCCGCCGGCATCATCTTTTGAGAAAACAGAATCGCAATGCGCTCATAATCCATTTCTCTGTTTTTAATGTGAATATGGTGCGTAGCCCCCCGGGTGCAGAGCATCAGGCTTCCCGCCTTTAACGCATGGATATTTCCTTCCACCACAAAATCCGCTTCTCCATCCAGAAAAAAATAAATTTCATACATGTTATGGGAATGGCTGCGAAAGGAAAAAGTCTCCTGCTCCGGGCGCGTTGTCAGGGTATGATGCACATAATAATGATCATCCCGGTAAGAATAAAATACCTTTTCTTCCATCTTCCCGCCTCCTCCCTATTATTGTATCACAAAAGTACTGATTTGCAATATATTGTTATTTATTTGCAATTCTCTTGCAAATAAATATAATATATAATAAACACAAATCACTTTGGAGGTAGCTTGAATATGGAACGCACGTTTAAACAGGATCAACTGAACATTTTTATCGCTGATAGCCGGGATGCCATGGGAAAGAAAGCGGCCCAGGATGTGGCCAAGTGCATTCATGCGCTCCTTGAAACCAAGGAAGAAATCAATATGATCTTTGCCGCCGCCCCTTCCCAGAATGAAGTGCTGCATTATTTGATGAGCGATCCCACCATTCCATGGAACCGCATCAATGCCTTCCATATGGATGAATATATCGGCCTGCCTGCCGACGCCCCCCAGGGCTTTGCCAATTTCCTTCGCAATGCCATCTTTGATAGGGTGCCTTTTAAGGCGGTGTATACCCTGGATTCTTCCGCCAAAGCAGAAGATGAAATTGTCCGTTATACTGCCCTGCTTGAAAAATATCCTACCGATATCGTATGCATGGGCATCGGCGAAAATGGCCATATCGCTTTCAATGATCCCCATGTAGCTTTCTTCAACGATCCTGCGCTGGTAAAGATTGTGGATTTGGATGAAACCTGCCGGATGCAGCAGGTGCACGATGGATGCTTTTCCTCCCTTGATCTGGTGCCCAAGAATGCCCTTACCCTTACGATTCCTGCTCTCACCAAGGCGGCTTACCAGTTCTGCGTGGTTCCGGCTGCCACCAAGGCTAATGCAGTAAAAAATACTGTGCTGGGCCCGGTAGCGGAAGCCTGCCCCGCCAGCATTCTTCGCACCCTTCCCAACGCTACTCTTTATTGTGACCCCGACAGCGGTAAATATATCCTGTAAGCAAGGAGCCATATTATGTTTCAACTGGGTATCATCTCGGATGAAGTTTCCCAAAATCTTAGGGAAGCTGCCGCCTTTGCCAAAGCGTATGGGCTTTCCGCCTTGGAGCTTCGCTCGGTGAATGATCGGGGTCCCTTTGAATGGGCCATGGAGGACGCTCAAACCATAAAGGCAATTGCGGATGAATTCGATCTTTCCATTGCCGCCATTTCCTCTCCTCTCTTCAAGTGCAGCATCCATGATGAAAAAGCCGTTAGCCAGCATATTGCAGGCTTCCGCCGCTGCGCAGAATACTGCCATCTTTTTGGCTGCAAGCTGATTCGCGGCTTTGATTTCTGGGATTGCGGCGCATCCCTGGCTGAGCGCGCCGAGAAATTCGCTCCCATTATAGAAATCTGCCGGGAATACGGCATCACCTGTGCTTTGGAATACGATCCTTCCGTGCACGCCTCCACGCCGAAAAAGATCAAGGAAATCGTAGAATCTATCCATGATCCTTGCATTCGCGCCCTCTTTGATCCCGGAAACGGCCTTTTCTCCACCCCCAATTCCCATCCCTATCCCGATGATTACCATCTGCTTAAGCCCCTGCTGGTGCACATCCATATGAAGGATGCCATCTGCACAGAGGAAGGCACCCAGGCCGTAAAAATCGGCGATGGTCAAGTAAATTATCCGGAATTTTTCCAAGCGCTCAAGGATGACGGCTATGAAGGCTATCTCATGCTGGAAACCCATTACCGGCTGAATGCCCAAATCAGTGAAGAATTACTCAAGCTTCCCGGCGGAAGCACCTTTTCTCAGGGCGCTTACGCTGCTTCCAAAGAATGCATGGAAGCCATTCAAAAAATGATGAATCAACTTGTGTAAGGAGGCATTTTCTATGAAACAATTAAATGTTGCCATCATTGGCCAGGGCCGCAGCGGCCGGGATATTCATGGCGCTTTCTTTAAGAGCGAGGCCAACACCCATTTTAAGGTGGTGGCGGTGGTGGATGAAATCGAATATCGTCGGGAACGCGCCAAGGAAGAATACGGCTGCGATGTGTACGCTTCCTATCAAGAGCTTTTTGACCGCAAGGATATCGATCTGGTGGTTAATTCTACCTACTCCCATCAGCATGTGCCGGTAAGCATTGATCTGCTGAATCACGGCTTCAATGTAGTATGCGAAAAGCCCTTTGCCAAGAGCTATGAGGATGGCTGCTTTGCCATTCAGGCCGCCAAAAAGAACGGGAAAATGCTCAATGTATTCCAGCAATCCCGTTTTGCTCCCTACTATACCAAAATCCGCGAAATATTGGATTCCGGCGTGCTGGGAGAAATCATTCAGATATCCATCAGCTTTTCCGGCTTTGCCCGTCGGTGGGACTGGCAAACCTCCAAGGCCTATGCCGGTGGAAACGTGCGCAACACCGGCCCCCATCCCCTGGATCAGGCCATGGATCTGATGGGGTTTCCGGAAAAAGTGAATGTTTTTTCCAAGCTGGCCTGCTTAAATACCTATGGCGATGCCGAGGATTATGCCAAAATCGTGCTCACCGCTCCCGGTGCGCCTCTGGTGGACGTAGAAATTTCCAGCTGCAATGCCTATGCCCCCTACACCTATGTAGTACACTGCAAAAATGGCTCCCTCCGCGCCAATATGCAGAAGATCGAATATAAATATTTTGATCCCGCCGCCGCCCCTGCCCATCAGCAAATCTTAACGCCCCTGGAGAAGGAAGGCCGCTATCCTGCTTATTGCAGCGAAAAGCTGGAATGGATCGAGAAGGAAGAAGAAGTGACCGGTACCGCCTTTAATTCCGCTGTGTACAAGTATTATGAAATGATCTATGCGCATCTTACAGAGGGCAAGCCCATGGCCATCACCCCCTATCAGGTGCTCACCCAGCTGAAGGTGATCGATCAGATCCACGCCCAGAACCCTCTCACCGTAAAGTAAGGAGTGTATCGCTATGAAAATCGCCATTCTCGGCACAGAAAACTCCCACGCCTACGCCTTTGCCAAGCTCATCAAAACCAATCCTAAATATCAGGACGTGGAGATCGTAGGCGTATATGGCTATGACGATGTAGCCAACCAGAAGCTGACCTATGAAGGCCTGGCCCCCTATTCTGCCAAATCTCCCGATGAATTCCTGGGCAAGGTGGATGGCATCTTGGTCACCGCCCGCCATGGCGATCATCACCATGAATATGCCCTGCCCTATGTGAAGGCCGGCATTCCTGCCTTTATTGATAAGCCTTTCACGGTGGATCTTGACAAGGCTGATGAATTGCTTCAGGAAGCCGAAAAAAACGGCGCCCTGATCTGCGGCGGCTCTTCTCTGAAATTTGCCAACGAATTTATCGAATTGAAGCAGACGATCGCTGATAAAACCGTCGTGGGCGGATATGTAGCAGCACCCATCAACATGGTAAACGATTACGCTGGGTTCTACTTTTATTCCCAGCACCTGATTGAGATCCTTTTTACCGTATTCGGCAAGGATATCAAATCCGTCCGCGCTGTATGCCCGGATACCGAAAAGAACCGTATCAGTGTGATCGTCAATTACGGCGCATTTGATGTGACGCTGCAGTATATTGATTCATACCATTACACCGCTACCGCCTGCACCAAGGAAGGCATCTTCTCCGTTTCCCCCACGGACACTTCCTATTGGTATAAACGGGAGCTGGATGAGTATCTTGACATGGTAAAGAATCATAGGATGCCCCACGACTATGCCGAATACAAAAAGCCCGTGACTCTGCTTCATTGCATCGAAGAATCCTATCTTCTGAAAAAGGAAATTGAAGTCGTATGGTAAGCATTATTCAAAATGCCCGGATTGTGACGGACGGAAAAATTCTGGATAATCATTGCATCGTGGTAAAAGATGGCGTTATCGATACCATTCTTCCCGATCATGAATGCGTAATCCCTGACGATGCTGCCACAGTAGATCTTGGGGGCAAATATCTTTCCCCCGCCTGGATCGATCTTCATTGCCACGGCGCCGGCGGCAAAGAATTTATCAACGGTGATCCAAAGGAAGTAATCGAGATTTGCAAGATCCATGCAGATCGGGGCACTCTGGTGCTCTACCCCACCATTTCCGCTACCGATTTTCACACCATGTGGCGAGCCTTGGAGGCCATTGAGCAAGCCTTGCCCGAATGCCCCTTGGAAATCCCGGGCGTGCATCTGGAAGGCCCCTATCTTTCCAAGGCCATGTGCGGCGCTCAGGATACTTCCTATATCACCAAGCCGGTGAAGGAAGAATACAACGCGCTGCTTGATCGCTTTCCTAAGCTCATTGCCCGGTGGAGCTATGCCCCCGAAGAAGATGACAACAACGAATTCCTCAATGAGCTTCTCCGGCGCGGCGTGGTTCCTGCCATGGCCCATACCAATGCAGATTATCCCGATGTGGTGCGTGCCTTTGAGGGCGGAAATCATCTGGTGACTCATCTGTATTCCTGCACCTCCACCATCACCCGCCACGGCGGCTTCAGGCACCTTGGGGTCACGGAGTGCGCCTATCTCTGGGATGATATGTATGTGGAGGCCATTGGTGACGGATGCCATTTGCCCCCTGAACTCGTCCGCCTGATCGTGAAGCAAAAGGGCTGCCAGCGGGTGTGCCTGATCACTGACGCCATCAGCTTTGCCTGCATGGATACCGATGCCGGGCTTGTTGGCGGCACAGCGAATATTCCCTATCTGCTGGAAGATGGGGTGGCCAAGCTTATGGACCGCAGTGCTTTTGCGGGCAGCATCGCCTCCACCAATGTGCTCCTCAAGCGCACCGTGGCCGCCGGCATTCCCCTTCCAGACACCATCCGCATGATGACGGAGACGCCTGCCTGCGCCATGGGCCTTGAAGGATACGGGCGTATTGCTCCCGGCTGCAAGGCGCTGTTTGCTGCCTTTGATGGGGACCTGGATTTCAAGGGTGCTATCCAGGCTTAAGGGAAAAAAACGAAAAAAAATCACGAATCCACATTTACAATTTCCCCACATCATGGTATTGTAGATAGGATCAATGAAAGGTGGGGTAAATTGATGGATAGTCTGATTTTTGCCGCCAATACGGTGCTTCCGCTTTTACTGCTGATGAGCCTGGGCTTTCTTTCCAGAAGGATAGGCCTTCTCAATGACGTGCTGGTCAAGGGAATCAATCAGCTGGTTTTCAAGCTTTTTTTGCCGGTAAACCTTTGCTATAACGTGATGAAAACTCCCTATGATGCAGAAATGTCCGGCACGGCATTTCTGCTCATCACCTTTGGCCTTCTGGCTCTCTGGGGCTTTCTTTTCTTCCTTGTACCCCGCATTGAGAAGGACAGAAAAAAGATAGGCGTACTAATCCAGGGCATGGGCCGCAGCAACTATGCCATCTTTGGCATTCCCCTGGTCGCTATGCTTTTCCCCGGCCAGGATACTTCTCTGGCCGCTCTGCTGGTAGTGGTTACAGTACCCATCTATAACGTCATGTCCGTGATCGCTCTTTCCATCTATGGCGGAGAGCAGAAGATCAATTGGAAGAAAATCCTGCTGAATATCGTCAAGAACCCGCTGATCATCAGCACCCTGCTTGGCTATGCCCTTTGGCTCCTGCGCTTCCAGCCGCCCCAGTTCCTGCTCACCACCATGAAGGACATTACCAGCCTTTCCACGCCTCTGGCCCTTTTCTGCCTGGGCGGCGCCATCCGTTTTGCCAGCGCACGTGCACATCTTAAGCAATTGCTGATCGGTGTATCCGGCAAGCTGGTATTTTCTCCTCTGATTTTCCTCACCCTTTCTGTGATCTGCGGCCTTCGGGGCGTGGCGCTTGCCTGCGTGCTGATCGCCTTTGGCGCGCCCACGGCCGTCAGTTCCTTCCCCATGGCCCAGCAGATGGGCGGCGATGGCGAATTGGCTGCGGAGCAGGTGGCTTTCACCTCAGCTTTCTCCATCCTCACCACCTTCCTGTTTATCTTCGCCATGAAATCCCTGGCACTGATCTGAATCAAGAAAGCCCTCCGAAAAGGAGGACTCAGTTTGTCGAAAAAGTATTTTCGACAAACTGCGAATGGAAGTCAGCTAAAGCAGTCTTCCATTCGATCCATCACATTTACTGCAAAAATGGCCGCATGCTTGCAGCCATTTTTGCGTTTGCGGGGTTTGTCAGCGGTCTGAGCCCTCCCAAAGGAGGGCTTGTGCATTTGGGTCCTGTATTTTATATCACTCAATTTATATAAGGAGAATCACTCCCGGATAATTTCACCGCCATTGAGCCATTCCGCATTGGAGAACATGCGGAAATCTACAAAGGCAGGCGGATCCATTTTCTGCTCATCAAAAACGGTTCCCTTTTCCTGCGCCTTCTTTTTCTGAACGGCGATCCAAAGATCCAGGGTGATGGTTTCACATTCCCGAATATCAGGAAGCAAAATTCCTCCGTCCTTGTAGAGGATCTCTTCAGCGCCTTTGATATCATCGTTTGCTAACATGGCAAAAGCATAATAGATCACACACCTTGGTTCATCTTTTATGCATTGCGGCATGCGCTGATATGCTTTTCGCAGTTCCTCAAAACGCTTGTTGCTGTAAAGGCACCGAAGCACTTCCTTAGCAAGAGAAATATCGTCAGAACGCAGATCAAATGCACGAAGCATATAATCGACTTCTTCATCATGCGCACCGCGATCTCTGCTCAAAATTGCCAAAGCATAAAGCGCCCAGGGAGACGGCTCAATTTCCATGGAACGAACCAGCATGCTTTCTGCCTGTTCATAATCCTTGGTGATAAAATTATTCAGGCCCAGCTGCAGCCAGGTAAACCAGTTATCGCGATCTGCTTCTGCAACAGCCTTATGAAGAAGATTTGTCCATTCTTTTTGGCACATATAGGATATAGGCGGTTCATCCGGCTTATGTTTGCCAAGGGTGCCATTTTTCAGCAAAGATAGCCAGGGGGCCTGCTCAGCAGATGTGTCTCCAAAGTCAAGATAGCCGCATAATGCATCTTCGCCGCAGAAGCGCCTTCTCTCCTCTTCCAGAGCACCCCATCCATCTGCCCGGAACAGCATCTTCTCGGCAGGTCTCTTTGCCATTTTTTTCGTAGCCTGCAAGAGGCTCTCCATATCCTCTTCAGTGATCAGCGCACTGAGGCGCAAGGAGCTTTCTTTTCTTGCTTCACTCCAGGATCCGTGAGCTTTTTCAGGATCCATATGAATGGCGCCGTATGCCTCCACCCACTCCCAAACGGTCTTGGGCGGCATGGGAAGGCATTCGTACTGGGTTTTGGCAAGGCCCGCCTGAATCTCATTATAGCTTCCACTTTCTTCATCGGCCGTAAGGAAATTCTTCCATCGATCGCCGCCCTTGCTGGCACCCCACACAAACAGCTTTCTGCCCTTAAGCCGTTTGGTCGAGGTCTGAACAAGACCGTATCCATCTTTATCCACTTGACAAATATATTTCCTTTCTTCGTTAGGAATATTCCAGAAGTAATCAATGGAAATCACATTATCTGCAGGATAGGTAATGTCGATCCCGTTATACTCAGGAACTGCGATCTTAACCGGATGAGAATCTCTTGCGGTGTATGTGTTGCTTGCTGGAACAATCACGCGATTCCCTGGCACATCAGGCGTAGCAATATTGCTCCACCAATACATGGGCAAAACTTCAAAAGAAGGATTGATGATCTTAGTGCGCACAAACAAAAGCTTCGACTTTTCCGGCAGAAAGAAATCCATCTGATATACCACACCGCGAATCCTTTCGTACTGATAAAACCGGAGCACAGGCGTTCCGTCATCAAGCTTCGTTTGCGCAGTATGCATCAGATCACAAGTGAAAGCATTGTGCCCCACATAGCCGCAGTTCCATTCTACCCCGCCGCTCATCCAGGCATTACGCACCCCAAGATGGCAGGGACGGACAATACTGTTTGAAAACAAAAGATTTCTCTTTTGATTTTTATCAAACAGGGAATGCAGTTTACCCCCGAATTGTGGGAAAAAGGTGGCCTTCAGATGTTCGTTTTCAAGGACAACACAATCCTGCTCTGCATCGTGTAGATTTCGTGTATAATTATCCTGAGCCTTATATGGGAAGCCATATTCCACCATGCCATAGTTAATAAAAAGCCCATCGTCCTCGCTCAGTTCAAACTGATTCTGCATAAAGGATAAACGCAAATTTTCCGAAATTGCAGGCAAAGAGCTGACTCCGTTAAACTCCACCGAGGGAATCAAAATTTTTTCCACACGTATTTCAGTCATTTTAATCGTTTCCTCCCTTTGTTTCTGCCAGAAAGCCTTTTTTTCTGTATCTGATCAGGCCGATTGTGATAGAGATCAGATTAAAAATTTCACAAACAGAGCCGCCGACAGAGGGAACCGAAATATTGTAGATCAGCCAGCACGGAGAATCCCCAAGCTTAAACACCCGAAACATATTTTCGTTTTTCATATATGCCGCAACTGTGCCAAAGATCGAGCCGACGATGGGCAAAATATCCCAGGGGGTACGATAGCCCAGGGAACCAGCTGCGATCACAGCAATCAGCAATGCAAAAAGCCACGCCTTATGGCGAGCCCACTTGGCGTCATTCCGGAAATAGAATATGATATTCCTGGCCAGATAAACAATATTCAGATATACCGCCGCCCAGCTTTGAAGGAAGAGAAAACTGATGAGAAAAAAAGCGGAGCCCGCCGTTTGCATCATTAGGATCTGCTTTCTATCTTTCATTTGGAAGGATATAATCGTGATGACCATACCAAGTATGCTGAATACTTGCCCCAGAACCTGTTCTGTCATAGAAAAAGCCCTCTCTCCTGATGATGAGATTACTCAAGTGCAATCAATGTTTTTCACACAAAAACAGGACATTGAAAACGCGATGTGTCTGAACTCGATACGGAAACACATGAGACGCAATCAATGTCCTGTCAGCAATTCAAACAAATAAAGTTTACTTATCTATAGACAAGTATCTTGTGTCCTTATTGCTTGGTCGATCCCGCTGAAATTACAGCAGTTTACGATACAGCGCGGCAATTTCTTCCACGGAAGTATCCCGGGGATTGCCGGGGCGGCAAGCATCGGCGAAGGCGGATTCAGAGAGGAACTGCACGTCTTCTTCCTTCACGATTTCTTTCAGATCAGCA
>SVGW01000021.1 GCA_015056125.1 Clostridiales bacterium
CAAACTCTTGTGTTTAATCCTCAATCTGGTTTCTACTGGTTCTCACCAGCCCCCAGATTAAAACTCATTCCAGAATTAACTGTCGTTTCTCTCTTCTCTCTGTATCGTTTTCAAGGTTCTCCACTCGCCCCTCAGGCCTCTCTCGTGGCCCTCTCTCGCGAGCGCTTGATTATATTAACACATCTCCTCTCCTTTGTCAACACCTTTTTTGAAGTTTTTTCAGTTTTTTTCAAACTTTTTTCAAAAAACAGAAAAACCGGGGAGTTTTTGCACTTCCCGGTTTCTTTTCGTCCATTTCTCACTGCTTTTCGACATCTATTCTCACAGAATTCTTTCTTTTTCCTCATAAACCTTCGGCAAAAGCCATGCAGCAGCCTCTTTTTTCTTTCATTTTTTCTTTTTTCTTATTTTTTTCATTGCAATTGCTGCCAGCACGCCAATTCCTCCAACGCAAAGCAACCAAGGGGCCACCGAGATCAAAAACACTGCCATATCCCGCACAAACTCCAAGCCGTTTTCAATAGAGTTTTTCAGCCCGGCAGCAATTCTTTCGCCAAAGCCAGCCTCTTCCGACTCCTGTGCACGAATTTCCTGCACCGTCACATGAACCGTGCTGTAATCAATTCGGCTATCATAATTCTGCAATTGTCCCTGATACCGATCGATCTGATACTGGGTATCGGCAATAGAGCTTTCAATCTCAATCAGATCAGATACATTTTCTGCTGCCTGAAGCAACGCTTGAAGCCGTTCCATTTTCTGAAGCTGAATTTCCAAGCGAGCCTGCACGTCATAGTAGCTATCGCTCACGTCCTCCACCGATTCGTGGCGGGAGGTCATTTTGCCAATTCCCTGTGCGCCTGAGAGAAATTCATCCAATTTGGCAGAGGGCACGCGCAGAGTGAGGCTGGCAGTAAACAATTCATCATTTTCCCTATCGCCGCTGGTATAGAGATATTCCATCCGTCCGCCCACAGATTCGCAAAGCGCTTGAATATCCGAAAGATCCTGATCGTAATCGGTGGTTTTGATGGTGAAACTGGCAGTGCGGATAATTTTCTCTTCCTGCACGCCCGCCGCTTCTTCTGCAACCGTATCTAATGCGTAATCCATATTGGCGCCCAGAGCATAGCTATTCTCCGCCGTTCGCTTATAGGTGGCCATCATCACGGGCGCGCCATTTTCCGGCACGGCATTCAGTTTATCCCGGGTAAGCAGCGTGCCACCTACCACGAAAACCATCGCCGCAGCCGCAGCGATCCATTTTTTCCAGTCGACTACATTTCTTTTTTCCACTTGTTTTTCCTCCCGAATCTGCTTCCTCCAGGAAGAAGAGAACTCTTCCGGCATCTGCGCTTCTGCACTGAGCGCCAGGCAATCTCTCCGCAGCTGCGCTTCTCCCGCGCAGGCAGGGCATTCCCTCTCATGGGCGCGCATCCTGGCCATATCGTCCGGCTGCAGCGTTCCTTCTAAATAAGCATCGAGAAGACTCAAAAATTCCTTGCATTCCATCATTCATCGCCTCCTCGCAATATTTAGACGGATTGGGAAGAAAAAAGTTCCGAAGATTTTTTCAAAATCGTGCTTAATTTTTCACGCGCTCTGCTGATACGGCTTTTCACCGTGCCCAATGGCATATCCAGCACCCGAGCCACTTCTTCATAGCTCATGCCTTCCACGTCTCTGAGCACGATCATTTGCCGCATTTCTGCAGGCAATTGAGCAAGCGCCTCTCGCAGCAGCCGTTTGCGCTCCTTCGTTTCCAATTGCGCATAGACCCCCGGGCCGTGATCCTTGGGATCGAATCCCTGATCGGCCCGCATGGCATCCAGAGAAACCGCATCTCTGCGTTTTCTTAATGCATCCGTGCACACGTTCATGGCAATCCTGATGATCCAGGTGGAAAACTGCGCATCGCCCCGAAAAGAGGAAAAGGAACGGAATGCCCGGAGCATCGCTTCCTGGGCGCAATCCAGCGCATCCTCCCGATTGCCCATCATGTGATAGCAGGCAGCATACACCTTTTTTTCTTCCTGGGAAGCCAGATTTTCAAATTCTTCTGCATTTCTGGAATACGCCTTGCGTTCCATCGGCTCCCTCCTTTTCTCATCTTCTCATTTGATTATATCACATCCTGCATCAAAAAGAACGGCCCAGTTGAGCCGTTTCTTGCATTTTTCAAATATTTATAGTTGAAAATGATCCTTAATCCGCTCCGCCGCCTCTTTTGCCGAAAGATGCGTATTATTCATGCGCAGATAATGCTGTTTTTGAATTTCTCCAGGCAGGGAATTGAGCCGATGTTTTTCCTCCAGGCGACGAAACAGTTCCTCCGATTTCGCAACGTTTCGCTTGCTCGGCTTATTATTGAGACGATTTTCCGTTTTGTTGCGATCAATGCGAACATCAAAATCCGCTTCCAATTCCACATAATAAACCTCTGCCCCATTCCGTTGAAAAAGGCCTTCCAGCCATTCCACATAATCCCAGGCCGCCTGCTGATCAAAAGGCCACATATACGTAAACACCATGCCCGGCTCATCCGTTTTTGCAAACGCCTCAAAAATCTCTTTTCTAAAAAGATTGGTTAATCTTCCCACTTCGGCCGGATGATTTTTAAATAAGCCGCATACCGGCTCAATGGTCATATGATTATGAAACAATTCCAGATCCGTAATTTTGCACAGTTCCTGCCCCACCGTCATCTTTCCTACCGCATGAGGCCCAATAAGAATGACCAGTTTCATTTTAACCCCTCTTCCAACGTAAACCGTGGAGACACTCCTCCTTCTGTTTTCACCCTTTCCATCCACATAGCGGCAGGACGCGCCCAGGTTTCTTCCGTTCCGTACAATGCCCGGTAGATTACCAACGGTTCTAAGGTTTCAGTATGCAGGGCCAAGCCCTCCACCTGATATCGGTTTCCTTTATAATGGCGGTAGATGCCCTTTGGAATGCGGATGCGCATGCTTTCCAGGCATAGAATGGGATACACCTTTTTCCAATTAGCCCAGCCGCACATATCCTGCCAGATTTTTTCATCTTCCCGGATTTTTTCCGGCAAAATCCACAGAGCATCCTGCACCTCTTCCGGCTGAAACTTCATTTTTTCCACCGGCATATCCTGATAGAGCAAATAATTATCCTGAATATAGCAGCCCTGATAGCTGGTTTCCGTATAAAGAATTCGTGCCCGGGAAAGATCGGGGGTAAAGCCCAGTTCTTCTTCGCATTCCCGGACGCAGGCCATTTCGCTGTTTTCTCCTTGCACGGCAGCGCCGCCGGTACAGCACCAGGTATCGGGGCGATTCTTCTTTTCCTTGGCGCGTAATTGCAAAAGGGTTTCTCCCTTACTGTTCAGGAAGAAAATATCCACCACCAAATGATAATAACCCTTTTCCCGTTTGCCGCCCCGTTCCATGGTTTTTCCAGTCAAGCGCCGATTTCCATCGTATAAATCCCATATTTCCATACGTTTCTCCTTGCATCAAGGGCAGATTTCCCCAACGCCGCCCAGCACATACCGGGGCCGGTAGGGGAATTTATTCATTTCCTCCACCGTAGTTACGCCGGACAATACCAGCACCGTATCCAGGCCCGTTTCCACGCCGGCCACAATATCGGTATCCATCCGATCCCCCACCATGGCCGCTTCGGCGCTGTGGCAGCTAAGAAGCTTAAGGCCCGTGCGCATCATAACGGGATTAGGCTTCCCCACATAATAGGCCTTGCTGCCGGTGGTGAGCTCAATAGGAGAAATCAGCGCCCGACAGGCAGGGATAATGCCCTTTTCAGAGGGCGCCGTCATATCCCGATTGGTACCAATGAGGCGGGCGCCCTTTTGCACGAAATGCACAGCCTTTAAAATGCTTTCATAATTATAATTGCTGGTTTCCCCCACGATCACATAATCAGGATTCACATCATTCATGGTGATTCCCGCCTCATAAAGAGCATTAAACAGGCCCGGGGCGCCAATCACATAGGCCGTACACCGAGGGCTTTGGCTGCTCACAAATTTCGCCGTAGCCAGAGCGCTGGTATAAAAATGGCTTTCATCCACATCCATGCCCATTCGGGAAAGCTTCTGGGCCAGTTCCCGGGGAGAGCGCTCGCTGGAATTGGTGAGAAAAAGAAAATTTTTCCCCGTTTCCTGCATCCAGCTTACAAATTCCTTCACCCCTGGCAGTAATTGATTGCCATGGTAGATCACGCCGTCCATATCACAAAGGAAGCCCTTTTTATTCCGCAAATTTTCCATTTTGCTTTTCTTCCTCTCATTTAATTATATACCCATTTATTGTAGCAGGAAACAACAAAATAAGCAAGAAAAAGCCGCCCGAAGGCGGCGGTACTCGCTTGCTTACTCATTCTCAATTTCTACATAGGCAATTGCATCCACCGATGCCGGCACCAGATTGTTGGCCGCAAAATAATCCATAAATTCAGAAGAAATATCTTTGCGGAAAAAAAGCGTACTGCCCGGCGCCAAGGCCTTCTCAGAATACAGCGAATCATCATCCATATACAGAATATTTCCTTCAGCATCCAGCAGCGCCAAAACAACGCTGATATCATACAGCGGCGCATCCGTATGATTGGTCACTTCCGCGTACATGTAATTGTAAGTCCACCAGTCTTCCTCTACATCCAATTCCAAGGAAGCGGTGCAGGGAAGGCGCATAGTCGTTACGGCTTGATCGCTCTTTCCGGTAATTGTGATGGCATAGTCTACAGGAACATTACTGCCATCTTCAATTTCCGCCTGCAAAGAAGCATAGGTATATTCTCCCGGCTGCAGAATGCGAGCGTATGCGCTGAGCCAGTCGGTGGACGTGATCACATCACCGTTTTCATCGTATATTTCCAACACGCCTGCATTCACCTTGATGGGCTTATCTCCGGTATTTTCCACTTTTACATAGGCATGACCATACGTCCAAAGCGAAGAAACGGTGTGATAATTTTCTTGGGTCACAATCAATTTACCGGCAGCAAGCGCATTGGCGGCGCACAGCATGAGCACCATCGTAAGCAAAACCGCAACGAACTTTTTCATAAATGCATTCTTTCCTTTTCACTTTTTTATATTACTATTATATATTATTTTTATCACCTTGTCAATTTATGGATTTTCAAAAAATAATTGCTCTCTTCCTGTACATTTCTTGCGTCAGAAAAAAGGAAGTGCTATAATGCCAGATACGAAAGGAGGCGGGAATCATGGAAGATGCGCTGGGCAGGCGTTTTGAGGAATTGGCCAATCGCGCCTGGAATCAGGGAAGCTATACCTTCACCAATTTCCTGGATCTCCCCTCTCTATCCATATTTCACCGGATGCTGCCCTCCCTTCCCCCCGTGCCCTATCGGCTCTTTGGCGGCACAGAAGGATGCGAGCGGCAAATGCTGCGCTTTGGAGAT
The DNA here is from genome assembly GCA_015056125.1 of Clostridiales bacterium. Lineage (GTDB taxonomy): Bacteria > Bacillota > Clostridia > Christensenellales > Aristaeellaceae > RUG563. The sequence goes on from SVGW01000021.1 coordinate 5,422, forward strand.
GAATCCCTTTGCGGCTATGAGATGCCCTTCCCGATCACCTGCCTCCACTTTACTCCGGCCAACGCCCGCTTTGCCGACGCCCTCACCCATCGGGATTTTTTAGGCGCCGCCATGGGCCTTGGGATTGAGCGGGAGCTAATCGGAGATATCATCGTGCGGGAAAATGAAGCTTATCTTTTCTGCGTGGAGCGGATTGCTTCTTATTTATCCGATCGCCTCACCCAGGCCAAGCGCACCACCTTGCGTTGTGCTCCCGTTGTGCAATTGCCGGAGGGGCCGTTGTATCAAACCAAGCGTACCCTGGTTCAGCTTTCCTCTCCCCGCATCGACGCCCTTATCGCCCATGTGCACCATCTATCCCGGGGCGATGCCCAAGCCCTCTTTCCGGCAGGAAAGGTATACGTAAACGGGCGGCTGTGCGAAAGCCCGGGATATTCCCCCAAGGAAAACGAGATCATCTCCGTCCGTGGTTTTGGGCGAATGCGCTTTATCGGTGTAGAAAGCTTATCCAAAAAAGGAAAGAGCAACACCGCCGTAGATTTATACGTGTGATACTCAGGAGGTTGTTGATGAATTATACCATTATCGATTGCCACACCCATGTATATCCCGATAAAATCGCTCTGCGCGCCGTAAAAAGCATCGGCGACTTTTACGGCATTTCCATGAGCCTGGACGGCACCGTAAACACCCTGCTCCGGGTGAGCACCCAGGCAGGAGTAGAAAAATGCCTGGTACACAGCGCTGCAGTGGATGGGCTGCACGTGCATCATATCAATGATTTTCTCATCCGCACTGTGGAAGAAAACAAGGATCATCTCATCGGTTTTGGCACCCTCCACCCCGATATGGAGGACCCGGAAAAAGAGCTGAAGCGCATTCTGGACGCCGGGCTCAAAGGCGTAAAGCTCCACCCGGATATGCAAAAATTCGCCCTGGATGAGCAGCGGGCCCAGAAGCTGTATGATATCTGCCAAGGGGTGTGCCCCATGATGTTTCACACCGGGGATAAGCGGTATCATTATTCCAACCCTTCCATGGTGCCGGACATCTTAAAAAAGCGGCCCCGCTTGAATGTGATCTGTGCCCACTTCGGGGGCTACAGCGAATGGGACAGTGCGGCAGAGTACCTTGCCAATTTGCCCAACGCCCATGTGGACACCTCCAGCTCCTTTTTCGCCCTGGGTGCAGAAAAAGCACGGCAGCTCATTGACCTCTACGGTGAAGACCGGGTGCTCTTTGGCAGCGATTATCCCATGTGGAATGTGAAGGAAGAAAAAGAAACGCTGCTTTCCCTTGGGCTTTCGGAAGCTGCCCTGCAAAAAATCTTCAGCGCAAATCTGCTGAACCTTCTGAATCAGTAAAAAAATGTTCTTCCCCAGTGGGAAAGAGTCAAAGCATTGACAAAATCAATGATTGGGCAGGCTGAGACAAACCCTGCAAGCCAAGGCGGCGAGGCTGCAAAAAAGGGAGCTTACACGGAGGTAAGTGACCGCATTTTGCTGCCGACGCCAACGCAGAAAGCAAAAATGGCCGCATGCTTGCAGCCATTTTTGCGTTTGCTGGGTTTGTCAGCAGGCTGACGAGTATCCGATCTATACCGGATGCTCATATTTTTCATTCATGGATAAACTGTTCCTTTGAATCCATCGCGGAATAAGTGTAAATATCACGAAGCATCCCCGCCGCCATAGCAAGCTCCACATTTTCGCTCCGTTTTAGAGCGATCAAAGCGCAAGCCTGAGAAACGCCATATAATATAAATGAAGATAAGTGCAGCGGCACTCCTCACCATCGGGCATCGCCAGCAAAACTTTGTCCACAGAAGCCCGAAGGATTTCAATTCGATCGCTTATTTTTTATACAGTTCCAATTCCTTGGCGCGTTCAACTGCGGCATACACCGCTTCTTCCGCCACCGGCGGGCATTCCCGGCCCAAGAGCACATGCAGGAAAAATTCCCGGGTGCCCGCATTGCCCGTTACATGGGAATGGGTGACGGCTTTCACCCAAGTGCCCGGCATGGCATTCACATCATTAATCAAATCAAAAAGCAAAGGCGCGTATTGCTCATCCGCAATCACGCCGGTGCGCCGGGCCTCGGCATCGTCAATTTCAAAAAGAGGCTTCACCAGGCAGCAAAGCTCCCCTTCCCCATGAAGCACCCGGGAAAAATACGGGATCGCCTTGCGAAGGGAAAGATAGCTCACGTCCACCGTGCCAAGGGAGGGCCGGGGATCCAGCGTCAATAATTTTTCATCGCTGATATTGGTTTTTTCCAGGTTCACCACATGGGGATCCTGGCGGAGCTTCCCCATCAATTGGCCAAAGCCCACATCCACGGCATACACCGTTTCGGCGCCCCTTTGCACCAGGCAATCGGTAAAGCCACCGGTGCAGGCCCCGGCGTCAATGCACACAAGGTCCTTCACATCGATGCCAAAGTCCTCCAGCGCTCCGGCCATTTTGAAGCCGCCCTTGCTGGCATAGGGAAGCACGCCTTTCAGGGTCACTTCCTGTTCTTCCTTTACCATAGCGCCGTTTTTAGCCTTTTGCCCGTTGATATACACTTCTCCCGCCATGATCCGGGCGGCAGCTTCCTTTTCCGTCTGGCACGCGCCCATTTCCACCAGGCGGTCGATCAGCTTTTGTTTCTTTGCCATATCGTTTTTTTGCGAGGGAGAGGCTTTTGCGTCAAAAGCCCCTCCCTCGCGCTCCCTCCGAAAACCCTTCCGGGTTATTTCTTTCTACCTTATTGTTTCTCGTTTCTCCGAGCAACATAGGAGTAATTGGCTTTTGCGTCAAAAGCCCCTCCCTCGCGTTCCCTCCGAAAACCCTTCCGGGTTATTTCTTTCTGCCTTATTGTTTCTCGTTTCTCCGAGCAACACAGGAGTAATTGGCTTTTGCGTCAAAAGCCCCTCCCTCGCGTTCCCTCCGAAAACTCTTCCGGGTTATTTCTTTCTACCTTATTGTTTCTCGTTTCTCCGAGCAACATAGGAGTAATTGGCTTTTGCGTCAAAAGTCTCTCCCTCGCGTTCCCTCCGAAAACCCTTCCGGGTTATTTTTCAAATTCCCTATTCATTCATCCGCAAAGGGGCAAGGGGAAGTAAACTGCATTCTCTCTCCCGTGCCGGGGTGGGTGAAGGCAAGTGAATACGCATGAAGCATCAGCCGGGAGGTATTGGGCATCCGCTTATGCCCGTAGAGCACGTCCCCCAATACCGGATGGCCCAGGCTGGCCATATGCACCCGAATCTGGTGGGTGCGCCCGGTGATGATGTGCACGTCCAGCAGCGTCCTGTCGGGATATTCTTTCAGCACCCTCCATTCCGTTTTGGCCCAGCGCCCATCGAGATCCACCGCCATTTTCTTTCGGTCATTTTTGCTGCGGCCAATGGGCTTTTCAATTTCCCCGGTGGGCTCTTTCATTTTTCCATATACCACCGCCCGATAATGCTTTTCCATTTCCCGATTGGCCAATTGGTCAGACAGGGCGGCGTGGGTCTGATCGTTTTTCGCCACCAGCATCAGCCCGCTGGTATCCTTATCCAGCCTGTGCACGATGCCCGGGCGCATTTCTCCCCCAATCCCGGACAAACTATCCAGGTGATACAAAAGGGCATTGACCAGGGTGCCATCGTCATTCCCTGCCGCAGGATGCACCACCATCCCACAGGGCTTTACCACCACGGCCAGATACTGATCCTGATAGAGAATTTCCAAAGGAATATCCTGGGCCTCAGCCCGGGATGGCTTCACCTCAGGCATTTCCAACAGGATTTTTTCCCCGGGCGTTACTTTGGCAGAGGGCTTTTCTTCCTTTCTGCCATTTATCGTTACACATCCTTCTTTAATCAGCGCTGCCGCCCGGGAGCGGGTGAGTTCCCCATCCCGGGAGAGCACCACATCCAGCCTGTCTCCATCCGCCGTAAATTCCCGAATCATTTCTTGCTCCAGTCCTGGGGCCTGAAAAGCAGGCTGGCGCCGCACAGCACAGCGCCCGCTACCACGCCCACATCCGCCACATTGAAAATATAAAAATCCATAAACAAAAGCTCAAACATATCTACCACATAGCCAAAGGCGACCCGGTCGATCATATTGCCAAGAGCGCCCCCGGCCATCAGGGAAAGGCCCGTTACCGCCCAGCCGGATAAATTCATCCCCCGAAGAAGAAAAAAGCATAATCCCGCCAGGATCAGGGATGATGCCAAAATGACCCACACCCCACCTTGGAAAAGCCCCAGGGCCATGCCGGTGTTTTTTGCGCTTTTCAAGGCAATCACCCCGGGGATCAGCACCCGATTCATTTCCCCGCAAAGAATCTTCACCGCCCGATCCGCTCCCAGCACAAGTAAAAAAGGGAGCAGCCACTTCATCTTTTTTTTCATCTTTTTCCTTTACTGTATCCGCATCTGCACCAGGGTGATGACCTGGGCCAAAAAATCGCTGATGCCGGGCAGATTGCGCTGGGCCAAATCCTGGAGGATAAATATCACAATCGCCCCTAAAAACGCAAAGCCCACCATGATGCCAAGGCCCCTGGCCACACCCTGAAAAAAAGCATCGTGAAGCCGCCGCCTTCTATCCGATTCATAGCGCACATAATCCCCCAGGCGCATCCTCTCCGCTGCGGCAATAAATCTTTCTATCTGTTCATCCAGCATGCCCCAGCCCCCTTTCAGAGGCAAGGTTTCCCATCCGTCAGCATTATTATAACAGCCCCTTCCCTCCTTCGCAAGAAGCACAGCAGGAAGATTTCCGGAATATTCTGATTTTGGGCTGCTTTTATTTGACAGAACAGGAAAAAATCGCTACAATATATAAGTTAATGAAACGAGGAGTGATTTTTGTGATCGTAGCGAAATTTGGCGGAAGCTCTCTGGCTGATGCATCGCAGTTTATCAAGGTAAAGGATATCGTACTTTCCCATCACGATCGGAAATACATCGTGCCCAGTGCTCCCGGTAAGCGGGGGGCCGGCGATGATAAAATTACCGATCTTCTGTACGCCTGTCATCAGGCGGCGGCCAGCGGCAAATCCTTCCGCCATGTATTGGAGCGCATCCGCGCCCGGTATATTGAAATCGCGGAAGAATTGCAGATTGAAATGGATTTTGATCCCGAATTTGCAAAAATTGAAGAGGCGCTGAAAAACGGCGCTTCCCGGGAATATGCCGCCAGCCGCGGGGAATATTTAAACGGAAAATTACTGGCCCAATACCTGGGCTATGAATTTGTGGATGCAGCCGAAGTGGTGCGCTTTACGGTAGAAGGAAGGCTCATGGAGGAAGAGACCAACGCGCTCATCGCAAAGAAGCTGAAAATGATTCCCCGGGCCGTAATCCCCGGCTTTTACGGCGCCGATACCGAAGGGCGCGTGCGCACCTTCTCCCGGGGTGGCAGCGACGTATCCGGCGCCCTGGTTGCCCGGGCCGTGAATGCCGATGTATATGAAAACTGGACGGACGTAACCGGCTTTTGCATGGCGGATCCCCGCATCGTGCCAGACGCCCAGTATATTGCCACCATCACCTATCGGGAATTGCGGGAGCTTTCCTACATGGGCGCCACCGTGCTCCATGAAGATGCCGTATTCCCCGTGCGCAAGGCGGGTATCCCCACCAATATCCGCAACACCAACGATCCCAAGCACCCCGGCACCATGATCAAGGCCAGCGCCGGCCAGGATGACGCTTCTCATACCATCACCGGCATCGCCGGCCACAAGGGATTTTGCATCGTATCCATCGAAAAAGATATGATGAATGCGGAGCTAGGCTTTGGCCGCCGGGTGCTGCAGGCATTTGAAGAATTCAATATCAATTTTGAGCATCTCCCCACTGGCATTGATACCATGTGCGTGGTGGTGCATGAAAAAGAACTCAATCCCCACCGGGAAGAAGTGATTCAGCGCATCTGTGAATTGGTGAATCCCGATCAGGTGACGGTGCATGAGCATCTGGCTCTGATCGCCACTGTGGGCCGGGGCATGGTGCGCAATTTCGGTACCGCCGCCCGCCTTTTTACCGCCATTTCCTCCCAGGGTATTTCCATCCGCACCATCGATCAGGGCTCCAGTGAGCTCAATATCATTGTGGGCGTGGATGAGGATGATTTCGAGGGGGCAGTAAAGGCGATTTACGATACCTTCGTGCGCATGTAAGAAAGGATCCCTTTTATGAAAAAAACCCTTGCCTGCCTGCTGGCCGCGCTGCTTTTATTGGGCGCGGCCCAGGCGCGGGAGGAAGCGTGCGTTTCCCTTGCTTCCTCCCTGGATTCTTCTTCCTATTCCATTTCCTTCCACTACAGCGATGATTGGTTTTTAGAAAGCGCCTATGCTTATCAGCATGAACTTTGCCGCGCCTCCTTGGGCATGGCCATCGCCGCCTTCCGGGACAGCGAACAAAATCCCGATGGCGCTATTCGCGCATTCTTTTCCGATCTGGGTTTTTCTGCAGTTCAATCAGAAGAATACGCCGTAAAGCAGCCCGATACCATCGGCAGCGCCATGGCCCATCGAATCATCGGCGAAGGAGACGGGGCCATCTCGCTGGTGGCGGTAGCCATCAGCGGCGGGAATTACGAACTGGAATGGATCGGCAATTTTGATACCGGCAATGGCGATACCCACAAAGGCTTTTCCGAAGCCGCGCAAAAAGTAGTCAGACGGGTCAAGAATTATATAGAACAAAATCAGCTTCAAAATCCCCGGGTATGGCTGAGCGGCTACAGCCGTTCCGCTGCGGTGGCCAATCTGGCGGCAGCCTATCTGGCAGAAGGCGGCCTCTTATCCGATGAACAGATCTTTGCCTACACCTTTGCCACGCCCCGCACCGTAATGGGCGAAAAGGCAGGCACCCACCCCAATATCTTTAACGTTGTAAACGCAGCCGATTTGGTAACGGAAGTGCCGCTGAAAAGCTGGGGCTATCGCTGGTATGGGCGCACGCTGTATCTGCCCTCTTCCATGGCTCAGGGCATCGACTATCCGGCGCTGCTTTCCGCCTTTGCTTCCGCATATGAAAAAATCGCCGGCAGCGCCCCGCTTCATCTGGATGACAGCGAATTGATCTCCCTGCTCCAAAAAGCTGTAAAGGGGCTTTCTGTCTCGGCCTCCTCCCAGGATCGCTATACCCAGGTATACCAGGCTTTGATCAATAAATTATTTTTAGGGGAAACATTCACCAAGGCCGATGAAATTTTATTTATGATGTTGTCTATCAATATTGCCAATGCAATAGCACCCGAGGGAAGCGAGCTCATGACAATAGCAAGTGATCCCGATCAGGTCATGGCAGCGCTGGGCCGTCTATCGCCCGTGCTCACCCAGCATATGCCCGAGGTGTACGCTGCCTGGCTTTTTGCCATTCAAGAAGATGCGCTGCTTCAAAACAGCCTGACCTTGACGGAATCGCCTGTTATTTGATATAATAGTATCAATTATATGGAGGCTCATAATATTTTTGGAGGGGTACCTATGAATTTCCAGGGGAAAGCAGTTTTGGTTTATTTGGAAGAGGATAATATTGCGCGGGCCTATTTCAGAATTCATCCGCTCATGACGCAAGAGGGAGCCGTGACCGCTGATATGAAGGCCGCCTATCCGGATGAAGGATTTCTTCGCATCGTGCCGGATAAAAATGAACAGCATACCTTTAAAGAACGAATGCGCGCCATGTGCGGCCTATGCATGATGGATCTGCGCTTCCAGCCGGCCGAAGCCAATAAAATCCGCACCAATAAAAATTATTCGCCCTCCCGGGGAGAAAACAATCAATATATCGTTTATTCCGATGCCGTGCGCGCCATTCCGGACGATTTATTCTATCAAGTGGTAGCCGAAGCGGATAAAAAGGACGCCGTCACGCCCTATGTATACATCCGCAACGGCGCCAATATTCAGGGCCCCTTCCCCCGGGACGAGGGCAAGGAAGCAGGGGAAACCGCCCAATTGCCTCCGGACAGTGCTGAAATTCACGCCGTAACCCTTCATGATGGCCAGGAGCTTTTATTCTACTGGCCTGTACCCAAACCAGAAGAAACCCCTGCGCCTGAGGAAGAGGAGGTTGTATCTTCCGTTGCCGAGCCTGCCAAGGAAGAAGCCGCTCCCCCAAAAGATGAGGCGCCCGCCCCTGAAACCACGGTGCTTGATCAAATTCAGGAATTGAACACCGGCCTTTCCGAAAACGCCAACCGCTTGAACGTGCCTTCTGTCACACCTGCGGAATTTTTCCCTGAGCAGCCCCAAAAGCCCCTCACCGGCACCCGGCTTTATCAGGGCCCGCAGCGCCTTTCTGCCCCCCGCAGGGCCCATAATCCCTTGATGGAGGCGGTGGATCAGCAGCGCTATGCCGCCAAATATGAAGCCCCCGGCGCCGTGCTGTCCCAGAGCGCTCAGCTCAAGGATGTGGAAAATCCCATCAACGCCTTAAAGCGCGCCCTGCATGCCGTGTGGCAATCCACGGACGCCCAGCAGCAAGCCATTGAAGTGCTGCGCAGCCAATCCGGCATGGCCGCCATGCTTTCCAAGGCCCTGGTCGCTGAAAACAGCGATCTGACCCTTACCGCCATGAAGGGCCAGCTTCAGGAAATGGAAGCGGAGCGCCTGATGATGCTGATGCAATTGGACGATGCCAGAAAAAATATGGCCGCCGCCCGAGAAGAAGCCCTGGATCAGCTCACCAAGGAAGAACAGAACAGGCTGGATGAATTGACCGCATTGCAGAAAAAGGCCCAGGAAGATTTGCAAGCCCTCCAGGCCGCCATGCCCGCCTTGGAAGAAAAGCGCCAGGAAGCGGCTCGGATGATTGCAGATATTCAGGCCCAGGAGGGCGCTTTGGCGCTCTGCCCCGCTGCTGGCGTCCACTGCGCAAAGAGCGAATTGATCAGCCGGGTGGAAAAATCCATGCAGGCCGCCGGCTTTTCCATGGAAAAGGGCGATGCCCTCTCCCTGCTTACTGCCTATGCCATTTCCCATCAAAGCTGGCAATTTTGCGCCGATACCCTGGCCGATGCCCATACCGCTGCCGCTGCCTTTGCCGCTGCTTTGGGCGCGCCGCTTTCCTATGATCATTGGAATAAGCCCACCGTGATCCCCGGCGGAAACGGCCCTGCGTTCCTGATGTATGGCTCCGTTCCTGCCACTTCTCCCTTGCTCACTTCTCTTTCTGCCGTAAGCAGAGAAGAAGGCCGCTATGATGAAAATACCTTTGATTTTGAAATGCTGCCCTATGCCTGCGTTCCCGTTACCCAGGCGCCCCTTGCCATTCCCCGGCCCCTTCCCCATTTTGCGCCTGTTTCCAAAGCATGCGTGCTCCAGGAAACGGTGAAGGATACGCCCCTAAATCAGGAAACCCTGACGGCCATTGCCACCCTTCGCAAGGCAGTCGCCGCCGCAGGCAAGCCCCTTTCTCTTGCCACCGTGCAAATGATGTGCAGCTTTATCGCTTCCACTCAGAATGATCTCCCCGGCGGCGTTTCCGAGGCCATCGATCGGGCGGTGTGCCTGTTTGTGGTGCCTCATCTGATGGTGTATAAAATGGCGCTGGATGAAATCAAGCCGCTGCTCACCGCCATGCCCCGCGCCTTAAAGGCACTGAAATAATATGAATGAAATAATTACCAGCCTGCAAAACCCCCAGGTAAAAGCCTGGCGTGCGCTGAATAAAAGCCGCGCAGAGCGGGTGAAGCAGGGGCTCTTTCTGGCTGAGGGAGAGCATATGGCTCAGGAAGCTGTAAAAGAAAATAAAGCCCGGGCGCTGCTGATTGAAGCAGACGCCCGGGATAAATTTCATGCCCTGGCAAACGACGCCCGGGGCATTCCTGTATATGCTTTGTCCGGCCATGTGATGGCCGCCCTATCCGATGCCAAAACGCCCCAGGGCGTAGCCGCGCTGTGCGATTATCCCAAGGATTGCCCGCCGGATACCTTGGGCGATTGGCTCATCGCCCTGGATGGGGTGCAGGATCCCGGCAACGTGGGCACCATCCTTCGCACCATGGACGCCGCAGGGTTTACAGGGCTGCTCATGGATGAAAAATGCGCCGATCCCTATTCCCCCAAAGCGCTTCGCGCCTCTATGGGCGGCGTATTCCGTGTACCGGCCACCCGCTGCAAAAATCTCGCTTCTTCCCTGCATGATCTGGCCTGCCAGGGCTATGAAATCATTGCCGGGGATCTGCACGGCGCGCCCTTCTATCAGCGCGGAAAGGCCAAGGAAAAAATTTGCATCGTGATCGGCAATGAGGGGGCGGGCATTTCCCCATCTGTAATGGAAGAGGCCACGCTGCGCTTAAAGCTGCCCATTGTAGGCGGCGCAGAATCCCTGAATGCCGCCGTGGCCGGGGCCATTATGATGTATGATTTTCTTCGGGAAAAAATGGGCTAATCGATTTTCAGCCCCAGCAGCCCGGAAAGCATCAACGCCTGATCCCTGGTCACCCGAAGGCCCTTTAGATTTAGAATATCCACCACGATCCCATCGATTTCGCTGGAGCGCATATCCAGCCCTTTCATCAGCGTATGGCTCCATTCGGAATGCTGCATGCAGCATTCTTGGAAAACAAGATCCTGCCACCTCACCGTATAAAATATGCTCTCCTTCAAGGCGCAGCCGGCAAAGGCCACATGCTGCGCTTTTATTTCGGAAAAATTAGCAAAATCCATCAGGCATTCCCAGAAGGATACATTCATCAGCACGCTATTTGTAAATTGCACCCCCGTCATCCGGCAATCCTGAAAAGCACAGCGCTGCAGGGTGGACTTTGGAAAATGCATGCCGCTCAAATCGCATGTTTCAAAGATGCAATCCACAAATACCAGCCGCTCTGCCCCGCAATCTGAAAAGGAACAGCGTTCAAAAAGGCAGCCCGAAAATTCCAGGCACATGCCCTGTAATTCAGGCAACGCTTCTCCATAAAAATGGCAGTTTTCCACATCGCCCCGCTCATCCAGGGCTCTTTCTATTTCTTCCTCCAGCATCGCCGGGCGCAGTTCCTTCATCAATTCAGGCTTGAGCATCTCTCTCTTCCTTTCCATTTCGCCTGTCCGTATTATATCATAATGCTCGCCGCCTGCCCCTTCGGGCCGGTTGCCTCATCATTATATCATACCCAAGTTGTTCCCCAAAAGCTTTTTTGCCTGGAAATGCTTTCATTTACTTTCGTTTTATGATATACTAAAGCGGAAAAGCAAGAAAAGAGGGATGCGCATGACACACGATGATACCACCCACTTGCTCCACGCAATTTTGCAATTAAAAACCCCCGAAGAGCTGCAGCGTTTTTTTGACGACCTGTGCACCATCCAGGAAATCAACAGCATGGCCCAGCGCTTCGAGGTGGCCCGCCATCTGGAAAAAGGTCTCACCTATGCCCAGATCGCGGAGATTACCCACGCCAGCACCGCCACCATCAGCCGGGTGAACCGGAGCCTGATCTACGGGGCGGAGGGATATAAGCTGGCCATTGAACGTATGCGCAAAGAAGAAGAGGAAGTATGATGGATTTAACCGCACTCAACCCCATGCAGCGGAAGGCCGCCGAAACCTTGGAAGGCCCCCTGCTTATTTTGGCAGGCGCCGGCAGCGGCAAAACCCGCACCGTCACCTACCGCATTGCCAATCTGATCGCTCAGGGCGTACAGCCCTGGAAGATTCTTGCCCTCACATTTACCAATAAAGCCGCCCGGGAAATGAAAGATCGGGTGGAAAAATTAGTGGGCGGCCAGGCTGAAGATATGTGGCTTGGCACGTTCCACTCTGTTTGTGTGCGCATTTTGCGAAGGGATATTGAAAAGCTGGGCTATCAGCGCTCCTTCACCATCTATGATGAAGATGATCAGAACCGGGTAATCAAGGACGGCCTGAAAATTCTGAGCCTGGATGAAAGCAAAATTCCCGTTCGGGAAATCCGGGGGAAAATTTCCGATGCCAAAAACCGGATGCTCACCCCCGATGAATGGTTTCAGGAATCTCCCCGGGATTATCATGCCCAGCAGATTCATGATGTATTTTCCTATTATGAAGAGCGGCTCCGGGCGGCCAATGCCTTGGATTTTGATGATCTGTTGCTGCGCACGCTGCAGCTTTTTGTGGATCATCCCCCGGTGCTCGATTTTTATCGGCAGAAATTTCAGTATGTGCATGTGGATGAATATCAGGATACCAATGCCGCCCAATACACCTTTGTGCGCCTGATTACTCAGGAAAGCCGCAATCTTTGTGTGGTAGGCGATGATGACCAATCCATCTACGGCTGGCGCGGGGCCGATATCCGCAATATCCTGGATTTTGAAAAGGATTTTCCGGATGCTCAGGTAATTAAGCTGGAGCAGAATTACCGCTCCACCTCCAATATCCTGGATGCAGCCAATCAGGTGATCGCCCACAACAAGGGCCGTAAGGAAAAGGCCCTTTGGACGGACGAGGGCGAGGGCGAAAAGATCCGCCTGTTCAGCGCAGGGGATGAGCGGGAAGAAGCCGCCTGGATCTGCGAACAGATCCGCAAGCTGCAAAAGCAAAATATGCTTTATTCCCAGATGGCCGTGCTCTATCGTATGCATGCCCAGAGCCGCGTGATCGAAGAAATGTTCATGCGCGCCGGCATCCCCTATAAGGTATTTGGCGGCACCCGATTCTATGACCGCAAGGAAGTGCGGGATGCCCTGGCTTATCTGCGGGTGATTGTGAATCCTGCAGACGATGTATCTTTGGTTCGCATTATCAACACCCCCAAGCGCTCCATCGGAGATTCCACGGTATCCTTTTTGCAGGAGCACGCCCGGAAGGAAGGGCTGCCCCTCTATTCTGTGATCTCCGATCCCCCCCAGGAGCTTTCCTCCCGGCCCCGCAAGTGCATCGGCGATTTTGCCATGCTGCTGATGAAATTGACGGCGCTGAAAGATATGCTGCCCCTTTCCGAATTTGTGGAAAGCATGCTCAATGAAACGGGCTTAAAGGCACAGTTTGAAATCGAAGGCAACGAGGAAGCTCGCTCCCGTCTGGAAAACCTGATGGAATTTGCCGGCGCTGCCCGGGAATTTGAAAATCAGTCCCAGGAAAAAACCCTGGAAGCCTTCCTGGAAAACGTATCCCTGGTTACCGATCTGGACCGGCAGGAGGAAGCGCCTCAGTATGTAACGCTGATGACCCTCCACAGTGCCAAGGGCCTGGAATATGAATCGGTGTTTCTGGCCGGATTGGAAGAGGGAATTTTTCCCTCCATGCGCACCGTCCAGGAGGAATCCAAAATGGAAGAAGAGCGCCGGCTTTGCTACGTTGGCATCACCCGTGCCAGGAAGCGGCTCTATCTTTCCTTTGCCCGCAGGCGCATGCTCTTTAACCAGATTACCCATAATCCCCCCTCTCCCTTCCTGAAAGAAATCCCCGAGCGATTGATCATTGATGAATGGGCAGAGGCCACCCGGCAAAAATTTGCCCCTGAGCCGCCCAAGCCTGTGCTGCCTCCCCGCAGAGAGCGCACCAGGGATTTAAGCTTTGGCACGCCCGGCATGAGCGCCAGCTCCCGAGGTGCGCTGAATATTCCCGGCGTGCAGAAGGGCTTTGTGGTTCCTTCCGCCGCCCATGCAGTGAAAACGGCGGAAAGCGCCCTCTTTAAGCCCGGCGATCATGTGCTCCACCGGAAATTTGGGGAGGGCACGGTGCAGGAGGTAAGGGGAAGCGGCGCCGAGGCCCGGATTCAGATTGCGTTCACCGCCTATGGCACCAAGGAATTTTCTCTGTCCATTGCCCCCATTGTAAAGGTAGAAGAATAAACAAATGATGAACGCACCCCTTCCGTGGGGCGCGTTCGTCATTTCCGTAAAAAGCGAGGAAAGAAAAATGGATCAGCCCAAGGATATGCGCGCCCTGGTGGATTATCTCAACAAAACTGCTCATGCCTATTATGTGCTGGATAATCCCCTGATTTCGGACGCTGAATGGGACAGGCTCTATAATCAGTTGCTGGCCATGGAAAAGGAAACGGGCATCGTGCTTCCCGATTCTCCCTCCCTTCGGGTGGGCGGCGAGCCCTTGGCCGCTTTCCGCCAGCATCGGCATATCACAAGGCTCTGGAGCATGGATAAAGCCCAATCGGAAGAGGAACTTTCTGCCTGGTTTGACCGCATCGAAAAGCTACGCAGCCAGGATGAATCCCTGCCGCCCCTTTCCTTTGGCGTGGAATATAAATTTGACGGGCTCACCTTGAACCTCACCTACGACCAGGGCATGCTCGTTGAAGCCGCTACCCGGGGCAACGGCGAAGTGGGCGAAGCCATTCTCCCCCAGGCCCGCACGGTAAAGGACGTGCCTCTTTCCATTCCGTGGAAGGGCAAAATCGAAGTGCAGGGCGAATGCATCATGCGGCTCAGCACCCTGGAAAAATATAATCAAACCGCGGCGGAGCCCCTGAAAAATGCGCGAAACGCCGCTGCCGGCGCCCTTCGCAATCTGGATCCCGCCATTACCGCCAGCCGTAATCTTTCCGCCTTTTTCTATCAGGTAGGCACCATTGAAAATGCCCCTTTCAGCGATCAGAAGGGCATGGTGGAATTTTTAAAGGAGCAGGGCTTTTCTATCAGCCCTTATTTCCACATCGCCTCCACAAGGGAAGAAGCCCTGCGCCTGGTAAAAGAAATTGAGCAAAAGCGCAGCTCCCTTGATTTCCTCATCGATGGCGCTGTAATCAAGGTAATGGATCAGCGCACCAGAGAGTTCATGGGCTTTACGGATAAATTTCCTCGCTGGGCGGTGGCCTATAAATTTGCCGCAGAGGAAGCCACGGCCACCCTGGAAAACGTCACCTGGGAATTGGGGCGCACCGGCAAGCTCACCCCGCTTGCCCATGTATCTCCTGTAGATTTTGCCGGGGTAACGGTAAAAAAAGCCACCCTCAATAATATGGGCGATATCCAGCGCAAGGATCTTTCCCTTGGCTGCACGGTGTGGATTCGCCGTTCCAATGACGTGATCCCCGAAATCATGGGAAGGGTAGAGGATGGAGCGGAGGGAGCGCCTATTTTGCCCCCGGATGTTTGCCCTGCCTGCGGCGGACCACTCACTCAGCGGGGGGCGCACATTTTTTGCTTAAACCAAGAATCCTGCCGTCCTCAGGCAGTGGCCCGAATCAAGCATTTTGCCTCCCGGGACGCCATGGATATCGATGGTTTTTCCGGGAAAACCGCCGATTTGCTCTACGATAAATTAAATATCCGGGATGCCGCCGATCTCTATCGGCTCACCGCGGAACAACTGCAATCCCTGGAAGGATTCCAGGATAAACGGGCCAATAACCTGATCCAGGCATTGGAAGAAAGCAAGCACTGCTCTCTTTCCAAATTTCTGCTGGCCATCGGTATCCCCAATATCGGCAAGCGCACGGCCCGGGATCTGGCCCAGCATTTTGGCACGCTGGAAAAGGTAGCATCCGCTTCCATGGAGGAATTGCTGGCCATTGATGAAGTAGGCGAAATTGTGGCCCAAAGCGTGATGGACTTTTTCTCCTTCCCCGAAAACAGGCGCATGATCCAAAGGCTTTTGGAAGCCGGCGTATCCCCCCGGCCAGAAGAAAAAAAGGAAGGGGGGGCCTTCAGCGGTATCACGCTGGTAGTTACCGGCACCCTGCCCACCTTCTCCCGCCAGGAGGCAGAAAACTTTATCCGCGCCCATGGAGGGGTGGCCTCCGGCAGCGTCAGCAAAAAAACAGGCTATGTGGTGGCCGGAGAAAATGCGGGAAGCAAGCTGCAAAAAGCCCAAACCCTTGGTATTCCCGTCATCACAGAAGAGCAATTGATCAAAATGGCCGAAAACGGCTGAATTGGTATTCCTATCAAAAAGGCTTGACAGCGCCTTGATTGCCTGTATAATTTGTGTAGAAACCTGTGCGCAGGCTTCGGAATTTTTCGGATGATGAAACGCAAAAGCATTTTGCTGCATCCAAAGGAGCGATGATATCTTGCTGAGGATCAGCACAGCCAGGGCCGATCGCTGGGGCGACAAAATTATGAGCGTGCTCAGGGAGCAGCAGCTGGAAGCCTGCCAGGAGAGGCTCACCCGCTGCCCCTCCCAGGGCATTTTCAGCGAGCTTGGTGAAGAAGAATCCCGGGCGCTTTTCCTTTTTTCCTTTTATGCTCAGGAAATTCGCCGCCATATTCCCAGCCGCCAGGAATTAAGAAGCGAAGTGCTTGCCATGGTGGAGTGGGAAGCCAGCTTTCTTTCCCCACGGGAAGATGAATTGGTGAAGCGCATGCTCATGGGCGGCGGGCAAACGCCCCTGCAGGATTGGGATGAAATCAGCGCAGCGGAAGCGCTGATCTCCCGGCTCTGGTGCACGCTGCAAATCGCCGATAACGATACCGCCATCCTGCAATTGGAATTGCCCCTGGTTGCCCCCATCACCAACGCTATGCTCACGCCCCGGTACACGGCCCTCCGGGAGCGCATTTTTTCCTTTGACGCCACCCTCCACAGTCTATTATATCTTTCAGGCTTTTTGCACGCTTCCGTTCCCATGGAGCATTTTAAAACCGCGCTGCAAAATGCCCATCCCAGCTTGGACAGGCTGATTGCCCGCTATCTGCGCTCCGCCTTTGATTATACGCAAACCGCCCAGGGGGAAATTCTTTTGCTTCACCCCGGCCTGGCGGATCCGGATCATTTGCTTTCCACCCTCTCCGGCCTCAGGCCCCCGGAAACCCATCTCACCCGGGAAATGATGCTGGGGGGCATGAATGGCATTCTGCCGGAGGAAATTGCCTCCTGCGAATCCATGCGGGGAGCGCTCAGCGGTGCGGTGCGCCCGGAATATGATGAGGAAGAAGTGCTGGAAGATCTTCGGATGATGGCCAAGCAGGGGGCCAATCTTCCTGAAATGCGGGAAGTGCTGGAATCCATGCTCTGCGTGCTGCCCACTCCGGGGATGCTCTCTGCCCTTTCCCAATTGCATCTTCAAACGGTGCGGTGGATGGGGATGCCTTCTGCGGTGCTGAACTGATGCAAATGTATGAAGCTGTGATCCCGGAAAATTGGCCTGCCGGTCGCCTGGAAGCCTATCTTTCCCAGGCCTTTCCCCTGCTCCCTTCCCGAATAATCCGGGAGGCGCTGCAAAAGCGGGATGTGAAAATCAATGGGCAAAGAGCCAATCGGGATGCGCAAACCATTCCCGGCGCCAAGGTGCAGCTCTATACCGCCTTTGAAGCGGAGCTGCCCCTGGTATATGAAGATGAGCATATCCTTTTAATCAACAAACCCGCCGGAATCAGCTGCGAAATGGACGGCCGGGGCGGCATGACGGTGATTTCCCTGCTGGAGCAAAAAACGAAGGGTGAATACACTCCCCGGCTCTGCCACCGATTGGATCATCCCACCAGCGGGCTTTTGCTATTGGCCAAGGATGATGAAAGCGAACAGGCGCTGCTGGAAGCATTTAAGGAACGCACCCTCACCAAGGTGTATCAATGCCTGGTGCGGGGAGAAATGCGCCCCAAGGAAGCGGTAAAGGAAGCCTTTCTCATCAAGGATGCCAAAGCGGCCAAGGTAAGGGTGATCACCCATGAAACCCCGGGGGCACAGCCCATCGCCACAAAATATGAAACCCTGTCCTTTGACGGCACAATTTCCCGCCTCCGGGTCACATTGCTCACCGGCAGAACCCACCAAATCCGGGCCCATATGAGCTTTCTTTCCCATCCTCTGCTGGGGGATGATAAATACGGCGACCGGAACCTGAATAAACGATTGAAAGTGAATGCCCTTAAGCTGTGCGCCTGTGAGTTAACGTTTCACGCAGGCGGCTGCTTATCCTATCTGGACGGGCGTACCTTCTCCATCCATCCCCCATTCTAAAGAAAAGGAATTTGCACCATGAATGATTTGCCCCCCATTCGTTTGATCGTATTGGATATCGACGGCACATTGTTTAATTCCGAGCGAGTCATCCCGGATGAAAACATCCGCGCAATTCACGAAGCCCAGGCGCAGGGCATTTCCGTTGCCATTGCCACCGGACGATTTGCGGAAAATGCCTACCTGATTCTGCAAAAGCACGGCTTATCCTGCACTATTCTCGGTATGAACGGCAGCAAAATCATCGATGAAAAGAGAAATGTCCTGGCCCTGCATCCCATGTCGCCGGAAACGGTGCAGGCCGTTCATTCCCTGCTTTGCCAGGTAAACACCAATTATTTCATCTATACCGAGCATGGCCTGTGCTCCGGACACGAAGATTATCCGCATTATATGGAAGCCAACGTAGAAGAAGTGAAAAAAATGGAAGCGCTGGGTTATCATTTCAAGCGCGGCAGGGAGATGGCCGACACCTTCTGTCACCAGCCCGTGCTTAAATTCTATGTATCCAACACCGTGCCTTTGGATGAAATGGAGCCGCGCCTTTCTGCCATTCCCGGCCTCAGCCTCACCCGCTTTCGGGATAAGCTGATCGATGTGATGGCCAAAGGGGTGGATAAGGGCTTTGGCGTCCGGGTGCTGGCAGAAAAAATGGGCATTTCCCTTGCCGAGGTTATGTGCATCGGGGATGATGTGAATGATCTTTCCATGCTGAAAACTGCCGGCTGGAGCGTGGCCATGGGCAATGCATTTGAGGAGGTAAAGGCTGTTGCCCGCTTCCATACCGATACCAACGACCAATGCGGCGTGGCCAAAGCCATCCGGAAATACGCTTTAAAATAAAAAACTTACGATAAAGGAGAGCATGGTTATGGATTCTTCCCTGCCCATTCGCCTGATCGCCACCGATATTGACGGCACGCTGCTCAATTCCCAAAGGATCATTCCCGAAGAAAATATCCGCGCCATTCGGGCCGCTCAGGAAAAGGGCATCGTGGTAGCCATTGCCTCCGGGCGTTATGTGGAAAACGTATATTTCCTTCTGAAGCAGTATGGCCTCAATTGCCACATCATCGGCGTAAACGGCGCTAAAATCACCGATGAAAAGCGCAATCCCCTGATCCAGCATTTCATCGATCCAACGGCTGTGCTTGCAGTGCATCAAAAGCTGCTGGAGCTGGAAGTGGATTATTTCATTTTCGGCAAGAATTCCGTGTGCACTGCCCGGAAAGAAGTGAAGCATCACAGCGAGCTCTCCCACGGCAAGGAAGTAGAATCCCTGGGCTTTCGGTTTTATCATGGCCCGGAGGAAGCAGTCAAGTGCTGCCAGGCGCCGGTGCATAAGTTTTTCGTATGCAGCGGAGAGCGAACGGAGGAAATTCGCGCCCAGCTTCAGGATATTCCCGGCATTGAGCTCACCCGTTCCGGCCCCTTAAACGTGGAAGTAAACCCCATTGGGATCAACAAAGCCCGGGGCATCAAGGATTTGGCCGAGCGCCTGGGCATTTCACTTTCCCAGATAATGACCCTGGGGGATGAGGAAAACGATATCCCCATGCTGGAAACGGCAGGATACGGCGTGGCCATGGGCAATGGCACC
Source organism: Clostridiales bacterium (assembly GCA_015056125.1). Classification (GTDB taxonomy): domain Bacteria; phylum Bacillota; class Clostridia; order Christensenellales; family Aristaeellaceae; genus RUG563. Next base: position 24,867 of record SVGW01000021.1, read on the forward strand.
GATGCAGCCAAAGCTGCCGCCCGCTTTGTCACCGATACCAATAACCAAGGCGGCTGGGCCAAGGCCGTAAAGAAATATGCCCTGGAAGAAGAATGATCCCATTATTCTGCAATCAAAAAATGCCAGACAAATTGATCTGGCATTTTTTAATTTATGCTTCCGGCAATATCGTCTTTTTCCAGCCTACCAGCGCGCCGGTCAGCCCGGTGATCCTGAAGGACACCTCACCGAACCCGGCCTCCTGCATCAAGCGCATCATTTCCCGGCGGCCGATTTCCCCTTCCTGATGGAAATGGAAAGCAGGCATCGCCACCACCAGCTGGCCGCCATACTTCAGCACCCGCAGCGCTTCATCCAAAATCCTTCGGGCATCACCCCGCATGGGAGAGGAAAGCATCAGAGCGTCAAAGGTGTGATCCCGCCAGGGAATATCCTCCATCTGGGCATAAATCACATCCGCATCCCCAAGCTGCTCCCGAACGGCCCTGGCCTGCTCCGGAGAATCGCACATGCCGCAAAGGGTGAGCCGATAATGGTTATTTAAATAATTCAGCAGCGCGCCATCGCCACAGGCCATATCCAAAATTTTATCATGCTCTTCGATAGTCGCCCACGAAGCGCATGCACGCATTTGTGCGGTTAAACGCTGTCCCATGCTCAGCGCAATTGGAAATTTCCCAAGCGTCTGTGTTCTGGTCAGCATCAAATCCCCCCTGTTCTGGCAAATCAATCATTTGCTCCCATAGTATAACACAGTTTAGAAATAAATGCACGCATTTTTGTAATATTTTTTTAACTTTTTAATCTTTTACGAAACATTTCAAATTGTTCGTTTATTTTTGCGTAATATATAAAAACCGCAGTTCCTTCGAACTGCGGTTTTAACAATGAATTTTGAGGGACTAATTATACCTTCATGGCAGCCTTGATGGCGTCCACCTGATCCAGCCGTTCCCAGGGCAAATCCACATCGGTGCGGCCGAAGTGGCCGTAGGCAGCGGTTTGGCGATAGATGGGGCGGCGTAGGTTCAGCCGTTCAATGATGGCGTCGGGGCGCATATCAAACACCTTTTCCACCAGCTTGGCGATCTCTTCATCCGGGATTTTGCCGGTGCCCCGGGTATCCACCTGGAAGGATACGGGCTTGGCCACGCCGATGGCATAGGCCAGAGCGATTTCGCACTGATTCGCCAGGCCGGCGGCCACGATATTCTTGGCGGCATGGCGGGCGGCATAAGCGGCAGAGCGGTCCACCTTGGTGGGATCCTTGCCGGAGAAGGCGCCGCCGCCGTGAGGAGCGTAGCCGCCGTAGGTATCCACGATGATCTTGCGGCCGGTGAGGCCGGTGTCCCCTGCGGGGCCACCCACCACGAAGCGGCCGGTGGGATTGATGAAGATCTTGGTATCTTCATGGAGCAGTTCAGCAGGAATTTCCTTGCGGATCACTTCCTCGATCATGGCCCGTTCAATTTCTTCATGAGTCACATTCTCATCATGCTGGGTGGAAATCACGATGGCATCCACGGCCACAGGCTTATCATCTTCATAAGCCACGGTCACCTGGGATTTGCCGTCAGGACGCATCCAGGGGCAGGTGCCGTTTTTGCGCACCACGGCCATACGGCGGGTGAGGCGATGGGCCAGAGCGATAGGCATGGGCATAAATTCGGGAGTTTCATCGCAGGCAAAGCCAAACATCATGCCCTGGTCGCCGGCGCCGGTTTCATTCTTTTCTTCTGCCCGGGTTTCCAAAGCGGCGTCCACGCCCTGGGCGATATCGGGGCTCTGATCGTGCACGGCAGTGAGCACGGCGCAGGAAGCGCCGTCAAAGCCCTTCTTGGCCCGGTCATAGCCAATTTCATTCACCACATTGCGCACGATATCCGCAATGGGCACATAGGCGTTGGTGGTGATCTCGCCCATCACCATCACAAGGCCGGTGGTGGCGCAGGTTTCGCAGGCAACACGGGAGGTAGGGTCCTTTTCCAGGATAGCATCCAATACGGCGTCAGAAATCTGATCGCACATTTTATCGGGATGCCCCTCGGTGACGGATTCGGAGGTGAACAGTTTGCGCATGAGAATCTCTCCTTTGTAGATTTTTCTGAACACCTTCCTCGCCGCAATAAAAAGCCGCCTGTTTACAGACAAGCGGCTTGAAAAAGCTTTCTTTTGCGCCTTATCTGCCAGCGCAGTTTCCTGCGCTGCTGGAATTAGCACCTTGCGTGTTACCGCCGGTTGCCGGGCATCATCGGGCCAGTTCCCTCAGCCGCTCTGGATAAGGTATTCAGTTCGGGCCACAGTATACACTAAAAACCCCTTTACGTCAAGGGGGTATATTGACGGGGGAGGGAATTTTGCGTCAAAATTCCCTCCCCCGTACCCCCCTCCCAAAACCATAACGGGAAAGGGCTCTTTTTATTTTCTTACTATATGCCCGCCCAGCTGTTTATTCTTCATTCGCCCAATACAGCGCGCCCTTCACGGCCCGCTCCCAGCCCCGGAGCAATTTCTGCTGCTGTTCCTTTTCCATTTGGGGCTCAAAGGAATCAGCCACCCGCCAGCCCCGGGAGGTGGCGTCCAGATCATAATACATGCCAACGGCCAGGCCCGCCAGCAGCGCAACGCCCAGCGCCGTGGTTTCCAGCACTGCAGGCCGCAATACCGGCACGCCAATCATATCGCTCTGGAATTGCATCAAAAGCTTATTGGCACTGGCGCCACCGTCTACCCGCAGACCCGTGCATTCCACGCCGCAATCCTTCACCATCGCTTCATACAAATCCCGGGACTGATACGCAATGGCTTCCAGGGCAGCCCGCACAATATGAGCCCGCCCGGTGCCCCTGGTCATGCCCACCAGCGTGCCCCTTGTATACATATTCCAATAGGGCGCGCCAAGGCCTGTAAAGGCGGGCACCAGATATACCCCGCCCGTATCGCTGACGGAGGCCGCCACCGCTTCGCTTTCGGAAGCATGCTCAATCAGCTTCATTTCATCCCGCAGCCACTGGATAATTGCCCCAGCCATAAATACGCTGCCTTCAAAGGCATAGGTGGGCTTGCCGTTTAAGCGCCAGGCCATGGTGGTGAGCAGGCCGCTTTCGGAAAGGCGGAATTTATCGCCGGCATTCATCAGCATAAAGCAGCCCGTGCCATAGGTATTTTTCACCATGCCCTCTTCAAAGCAGGCCTGGCCAAAGAGCGCGGCGTGCTGGTCCCCTGCAAGGGCGGCCACGGGAATGCCTTCGCCGATGATATCTTCCCTGAGCACGCCGATCACTTCGGCGCTATCCACCACTTTGGGAAGCATGGCCCGGGGGATATCCAGCATTTGCAGCAGTTCATCATCCCATTCCTGGGTGTGCAGATTAAAGAGCATGGTACGGGAAGCGTTGGTGGCGTCCGTCACATGGGGATGCCCGCCCACCAGATGCCAGGCCAGGAAGGAATCCACTGTGCCAAAGCACAATTCGCCCTTTTCCGCCCTCTCCCGGATGGGCAGATTATCCAGAAGCCACTTGATTTTGGTGCCGGAAAAATAAGCATCCGGAATCAGGCCGGTTTTTTTCCGGATCATATCGCCATAGCCCTTTTCCTTGAGCTCATCCACAATGGGCGCCGTGCGGCGGCACTGCCACACAATCGCCCTGTGCACGCACACACCCGTTTTCCGATCCCACACCAGGGTGGTTTCCCGCTGGTTGGTGATGCCGATGGCGGCAATCTCCCGGGGATTGATTTCCGCCTTGCGCACCGCCGCACGCAGGGCTTCGATCTGTGTGGAAAGGATATCGGCAGGATCATGCTCTACCCAGCCGGGCTTTGGATAATACTGAGGAAATTCCATGGACGAGGCCGCCACCAAATGCCCTTCCCGAGTGAATACAACGGCACGGGAGCTGGTGGTTCCCTGATCCAATGCCACAAGATAGCGCTTGTTCATCGTTTAATCTCCTTTTTTCAGATGATCTACCTACATATTTATTACTATTTTACATTATACCAGTTTTGTCGGCATTTTTCAACAGGCCTACGTTTTTTCCTTGACATCCTCCTTATTCTTTCGTATACTAAAGCCCCTGTTTTCTCCAGCGACTTTATATAGGAGGCGTCCCATGCAAAAATATTACGAGCGATACGAGCAGCGCTATCAGACCGTGGCCCAGGCGGGCATTGATACCTGGGGCTACACCGGCGAAGAAAAAAAACTGCAGGATGCCCTGGCTGCCTGGGTTGAAAAGCACGGATTAAAGGGCAAGCGCATAATTGAATTTGCCTGCGGCGAAGGGGGCTGCGGCGTGATCCTGTGTGAGCTGGGCTGCGAATATTTGGGCGTGGATATCTCCCCCACCGCCGTTGAAAAAGCGAAAGAACGATTAAAGGGATTCAAAAATGCCCAGGTGATGCGCATGGATATGACAAAATCATCTCCCGCCGGTCTCTTTGACTCCGCCTTGGATGTGATGGGCTTTCATATGCTGGTAACGGATGAGGATCGGAAAAACTATCTGCAAACCGCCTGCCGCGCCTTAAAAGAAGGCGCGCCCATGCTCTTTTTCAATGAATCCTTCCGGGAAGAGGAAATCAATGCGCCCGTTCATTCCGTGGAGGATTGGGCCAGGCTCACAGGCATGGATTTTGATACGCCACAAAAGCGGGAATGGCGGGGCAAGGAAGTATATCTTCCCACGCTGCCTGCCCGGCCCCGGAATAAAGCAGGCTATCAAAAGGAATTGGAAGAAAACGGATTCATCTTTGAATCCCTTGAGATCACATCTCATTATGAAGGCCAGCCCACCGGCGCAGCGATCTGCGCCCACAAACGCTGAAGGAGGAACAAAATGATGCGCCAGCTTTTATCCTTTGGAATTGGTGAAAAAAAGATCATGGCCCAGGGCCGCTCCTGCGCTGGCGCTGTGACCCAGGTTTCCCCCTGCTATTGGCTGAAAGTAAACACCAAGCCCATCCGCGCCCATGCCTGGGATGGAGCCGTGTATCCCCACATGGTATCTTTTCAATATGAAGTAAACGGCTGCGCATACACCGGCAAGCGCTATTATTCCTGGACGATCAGGCCCCCTGTGAAGGGCAGCCGCATCACCGTTTATTACGATGAAAAAGATCCTTCGCGCTATGCCGTTTTGCCCAAATAATCCTTGACACTTTATCTTTCTTCCATTATAATACGCCTATGGCTGTGAAGGGATGAAAGTAGCCCTGCCCGTGCGCCTCAAGAGAGCTTCCGGCTGGTGGAAGGAAGCGGCGGCGGCAGGAAGCGAATTACCTCCCGGAGCCCGATACCGAAGGTTCATTTCTGCGTAGGCTATCGCCGGTGCGCCGGATACAGCGCCAAGAGGGCATTCAATCCAGAATGCTGAACGGAAGTGGTACCGCGATCATCCGCCTTCCCTGAAAGGGGCAGGCGTTTTTCTTTTGAAAGGAGTATTTATGGATATTCAGAATCTGCAGTTTGCCGAACGGTTCAATGGCATTTCGGGCAGCGCCATTCGGGAAATCTTCAAATTGCTGGCCGTGCCCGGGATGATCTCCTTTGCCGGCGGCAATCCTGCCCTGGCCGCCCTGCCCAACGAGCAGGTGGCCGAATTGGCCAAGGAGCTTTTGCTGGATAATGGCAAGGTGCTTTTGCAGTATGGCGCCACGGAAGGCTATGCGCCCCTTCGGGAAAGCCTGGTACCCTATCTCAAGGATCGCTTTTCCTTCTCCTGCCAGGAAAACGAAATCCTCCCTGTCACCGGCTCCACTCAGGCTATGGATCTTTTGTGCAAAGCCCTGATCAATCCCGGCGATAAAGTGGTAGTGGAAAACCCCACCTTTCTTGGCAATATGCAGTGCATCAAGCTCTATCAGGCGGAACTGATTCCTGTAGACAGCGATGATGACGGCGTGGATGTGGATGCCCTGGAAGAGGTGTTCAAAAAAGAACACCCCAAAATGTTTTACGTGATCCCCACCTTCCAAAACCCCACCGGGCGCACGCTGTCTCTCCCCCGGCGCAAGAAGGTGGCCGAATTGGCCGCGAAATATGGCGTAGTGGTAGCGGAGGATGATCCCTACCGGGATCTGCGCTATGCTGGGCAGGAGCTTCCTTCCATCAAATCCTTTGATACCGAGGGCTGGGTAGCCTTTATGGGCAGCTTTTCCAAGGTGATCTCCCCCGGCCTCCGGGTGGGCTATCTGGCGGCGAATCCTGCGCTTCTTCGCAAGTGCACCATCGGCAAGCAATCTTCCGATGTGCACACCGCCAATCTCAACCAGGCCATCGTGGATGCGTATCTGCGCCGGGGGCTGCTGATGCCCCATGTAGAAAGCATCTGCAAGGCCTACGGTGAAAAGATGAATACCATGCTGGGCCTGCTTGCCAAGTGCGGCGGAGTCGCCCGATATACCAAGCCCGAAGGCGGGCTATTCATCTTTGCCGAATTGGAAGAGGGCCGCAATGCCCTGGATCTTTTGAAAAAGGCCGTGGAGAAAAAGGTGGCTTATGTGCCCGGCACCCATTTCTATGCCGGCGGCGGCCACGAAAACACCTTCCGCCTCAATTTCTCCATGCCCACCGTGGAACAGATCCGGCAGGGCATGGCATCCCTCCATGAAGTATTTTCTGAAAAGTAAGGAGATTGATGACAATGGCAAACGTACTTGATACCCTCCGCGAGCGCGGATTCCTGGCCCAGATCACTTTTGAAGATGATCTTTACAAGCAGCTGGAAAAAGAGCCCACCACCTTCTACGTGGGCTTTGACCCCACCGCCACCTCCCTGCACTTTGGCCATTTTATTCCGATTATCGCCATGGCCCATATGCAGCGGGCCGGCCATATCCCCATCGCCCTGGTAGGCGGCGGCACTGCCATGATCGGCGACCCCTCCGGCAAAACCGATATGCGCAAGATGATGACCGTGGAAACCATCGATCATAACGTTTCCTGCATCAAAAAGCAGATGGAGCGCTTCATCGAATTTGGCGAAGGAAAGGCCATGATCGTGAATAACGCCGACTGGATCAGAAAGCTCAGCTACATGGATTTCCTTCGGGACGTGGGCTCTCTTTTCTCCGTGAACCGTATGCTGGCGGCTGAATGCTACAAGCAGCGCATGGAGCGGGGCCTCACCCTCCTTGAATTCAACTACATGGTGATGCAGGCTTACGACTTTTTGCAGCTCTTTAAGAATCACGGCTGCCGGCTGCAGATGGGCGGCGATGACCAGTGGAGCAATATGCTGGCCGGTGCCGATTTGATCCGCCGCAAGGAACAGGAAGCCGCCTACGCCTGCACCTTTAAGCTGCTGATGAACCACGAAGGCAAAAAGATGGGCAAAACGGAAAAGGGCGCCCTGTGGCTGGATCCCAACCTGTGCAGCCCCTACGATTTCTTCCAGTACTGGCGCAATATTGCCGACGCCGATGTGGAAAAGTGCCTGAGCCTGCTCACCTTCCTGCCCATGGATGAAGTGAAGAAGCTTTCCAAGCTGGAAGGCAGCGCCATCAACGAAGCCAAGACCGTGCTGGCCTACGAATGCACCAAGCTGGTGCACGGCGAGGAAGAAGCCCAGAAGGCCCAGCTGGCGGCGGCAGCCCTCTTTGGCGGCGGTGCTGCGGCGGATGTGCCCACCTTTGAATGGACTCAGGCTCAGATGGAAGAAGACAACCGCCTCACCACCCTCCTTCACCTTTGCGGCCTGTGCCAGAGCAAGGGCGACGCCCGCAAGCAGGTGCAGCAGGGCGCCGTGGTGATGAACGACAGCAAGGTATCCGATATCAATATGGTGGTTACCGCCGATATGATTCCCACGGATGGCGTTCTCCTGCGCAAGGGCAAGAAGAACTACTGCCGCGTGGTGCTCAAGTAATGCCCGGGGATTATAAAACCTTAAAACAGGCGGCCAGCGATGAATTCATCGTCAATAAAAGCCGCTTCATCGGCTACGCCTCCCCCTGCGAAACAGAGGAGGAGGCGTTAGCCTTTTTGAAGAGCATTCGCGAAAAGCATAAGGACGCTACCCATAATTGCTATGCCTATGTAATCGGGCAAAACGCCGGGATCATGCGCTACAATGACGATGGCGAGCCCGGAGGCACGGCGGGCATGCCCATGATGGAAGTGTTAAAGGCCCGGGGCGTGGTGAACTGCTGCGTGGTGGTCACAAGGTATTTTGGAGGCATCCTCCTGGGAGCCGGTGGCCTGGTACGGGCTTACAGTCATGGCTGCGCTATTGCATTGAACGCCGCCCAGGTGGTAAAAATGGAAATGAGCCAGCGGATTTTGCTGGATGTGCCCTATTCCTTATGGGATCGGGTGAACCATGCGCTCAAATCCCTGCCCCAGCTTACGGAAGAAACCAATTTCGGCGCATCGGTGGAAGCTACTCTGCTCATCCGCAAAAAAGACGTGGATGCAGTCACGCAAAAGCTCACCTCCCTTACCGATGCCAAGGCCGAATGGCTGGAGCTGGATGAACTGCACTATCCCTGGCCGGCAGAGGATGAAGCAGCTTTGCAAGCATAAAATAAGCGGTATGGCATTGCCATACCGTTTTTGAATGGAGAAAGCATGAAGAAAACTTTATTTATTTCTGATCTGGACGGAACATTGCTCACATCCAAAGAGACCCTCTCCCCCTTTACCCTGGAAACCCTGAATCGCTTAACCGGCCAGGGCATGATTTTTTCCTATGCCACCGCCCGATCCTATCACAGTGCCTCCAAAGTGACCACAGGGCTTACCGTGCACTTGCCCATCATCGTCAATAACGGCGTATTCATTCTGGAAAATATCACTTGGAAGCGGCTGCATGCATCCTATTACACCCCTGAAGAGGCAAAGCGCATCCTGGAAACGCTGAATCAGCGAAGCGTGCACCCCCTGGCTTATACCTATCTAAATGGAGAACAAAAATACTCTTACCGCCCCGAATGCCTCAGCCGGGGCATCCGGCATTTTCTGGATACCCGACCGGATGATCCCCGCCGCCGGCCTGCCGCTGCAGAATATATGCTGGATGGCGACTTATTCTACTTCCTTTGCATTGACGAAACGGAAAAGCTTTTCCCCTGCTATCAGCAATTGAAGGATGAATTTCACTGCGTATATCAAATTGATATGTATGATGGAGAGCAGTGGCTGGAAATCATGCCCAAAACCGCCACCAAGGCCAGCGCAGCGCTCAAGCTCAAGGAAATGATGGGCTGCGAAAAAATCGTGGCCTTTGGGGATGGGCTCAACGATCTGCCCCTTTTTGCCGTGGCCGATGAATGCTATGCCATGGAAAACGCCGATGAGCAGCTAAAGCGGGCCGCCACCAAAGTAATCGGCAGCAATAATGATGATGGCGTTGCCAAGTGGCTCCTTAACAACTGGAAATAATGATGTTGCACCCCTGCTTTTCCGGCGCATAGAATGAAAGGGAAAGCCAAGAAAGGGGTGCTTCATTATGGATCAATCAAGCTCCACTCAAACCTGCGCCTATCAGTACACCGTGAAGCGAGGCGACAGCTTTTACCTCATCGCCCATCGCCTGGGGGTATCCCTGCGGGATCTATTGGACGCCAATTCCTCCATTCCCCCCTCCCGGCTCACGGTGGGCGATGTGTTGTGCATTCCCTACGGCGAGGATGTGCAAACCCCGGCTGGGGACGGCAACACCCAGGGTGGAAGCACCGGAAGCGATAACAGCAACTGCGTTTGCCCCGAAACGCCCACGGAGCCTGATACTCCCCCTCAACCCGAAACGCCGTCTGAACCTGAAACACCCTCCAACGTCTGCCCGCCCAACCGGCGCACCGTGGTGCAAGAGGGGCAAACGGCCAGCGATTTGCAATTGCGCTATGATCTGAGCTATTATACTTTGCAAAGCGCCAATAGCGATAAGGATCTGGAAGCATTGCAAAGCGGCGACGTGGTGTGCATTCCTGAAAATAACCTTCCTTGCAATCTGCCCACCACCGTCACCTTGCAGGAAAATGAAACCCTGGAAACCGTTGCCGTTACATATAACCTGCCCATTGCTTCTCTGCTTCGGGTAAATCCCTGCCTGGCCCCGGAGGATTTCACGGCAGGGGTTACCATCCGGCTGCCCAACTGATATCAAAAAAGCGCTGAAGCGAATGCTTCAGCGCTTTTTCAATGGAAACATCAGGAAAGCAGCAGCCGGTCGCTTTCCAGCTTTCCGCCGCTGGCCTTTTCAAAGAGGGCGATCAGATCGGATTTATCCAAATTCTTCTTTTCTTCGCCGGAAATTTCCACGGCGATATTGCCCTCATGCATCATGATCAGCCGATTGCCCAGGCGGATGGCGTCCTGCATATTATGGGTTACCATCAGGGTGGTCAGCTTGTTTTCTTCCACCAGCTTCTGGGTTAAATCCAGCACCTTGGCCGCCGTTTTGGGGTCCAGGGCTGCAGTGTGCTCATCCAGCAAAAGCAGCTTGGGGGCCTGGAGCGTGGCCATCAGCAGGGTGAGCGCCTGGCGCTGGCCGCCGGAAAGCAGGCCCACCTTATCGGTCATTCTGCTTTCCAAGCCCAAATCCAATTGCTGAAGCAGTTCCTTGTATTTCACCCGTTCCGCCGCCGTAACGCCCCATTTGAGGGTGCGCCGCTGTCCTCTACGATAGGCCAGCGCCAAATTTTCTTCAATATTCATATCCGCCGCCGTGCCCATCATAGGATCCTGGAATACCCGGCCCAGGTGCTTGGCCCGCCGATGCTCCGGCAGCTTGGTCACTTCATGCCCATCCAGGAAAATATGCCCTTCATCCACGGGATACACCCCCGCCACACAGTTGAGCAGGGTAGATTTTCCCGCGCCGTTGCCGCCGATCACGGTGACAAAATCGCCGGGATTCAAAGTGAAATTCACGCCGGTAAGGGCCACTTTTTCATTCACTGTGCCGCGATTAAAAATCTTTTTCAAATCCTTGATCTGCAGCATTTCAAGCGCCCTCCTTTTTCAGCGATTTTTTAAATTTGGCCAGCATTTCCTTGCCCTGAGGCAGCCACAGGCAAAGGGCCACAGTAACAGCAGTGAACAGCTTCAAATCGTTGGAATTCATGCCCATCTTCAATACCAGCGCGATAATCACGCGATAGGTGACCGCGCCCAAAATCAGGGCCAGCAAACGGCGGTAGAACCCGCGCCCGCCAAAGAGCACTTCGCCGATAATCAGGGAAGCCAAGCCAATCACGATGCTGCCCGTGCCCATCTGCACATCGGCAAAATTCTGGCTTTGGGCAATGAAGGAGCCGGCCAAGGCCACCAGGCCATTGCTGATCACCAGGCCCAGGATTTTCATGGTATCCGTATTCACGCCCTGGGCGCGCACCATCTTCTGGTTATTGCCGGTAGCACGAATGGCGCTGCCCAGCTCGGTGCCAAAGAACCAATACAAAAGCGTGATCACAATCATTGCAAAGACGAAGCCCACAATAATTGCAGATACGTTTTTATCAATTCCCAAATTGGTCAATGGCTTAAAAACCGTGCTCATCCGCAGAATGGATACATTGGGCATGCCCATAATGCGCAGGTTCACAGAATAGAGGGCAATCATGGTAAGGATGCCGGAAAGCAGCGCCGGGATTTTTAATTTGGTATGCAGCAGGCCGGTGCAAAGCCCAGCCAGGCAGCCACCCAGCATCGCAATAAAAGAGGCAAGATAGGGATCCACCTTCTGGGTGATCAAAACGCAGGCGATGGCGCCACCCAGGGGCAGCGTACCCTCCACCGTCAGGTCTGCGATATCCAGGATCCGATAGGTAATATACACGCCAATCGTCATAATGGCCCATAAAAGCCCCAACGAAACTGCGCCCAGCAAAACTTGTGTCATGATCAACCGTCCATTCCTTGTGGATTTCTTTCGAAAAGATGAGGGAAAAAATACGGGAATGCTCCGGGAGGGAAACAGTGGATTCCTCTCCCGGAGCGAAGATTGCCTTTTTATATCCTAATGGGATTATTTCGCAGCTTCCATTTCCTGAGCGTATTCCAAATACTTTTCGGGGATTTCAAAGCCGATTTCATCCGCCATGGTCTTATTGAAGGTGTAGGCATAGCCGCTGTTGGCAAACTGGATGGGCATGGTGGATACATCCGCGCCGTTCAGCACTTCCACAGCCATCAGGCCGGTCTGGTAGCCCAGATCATAATACTGCAGGCCCAGGGTGGCCAGGCCGCCGGCCATGGCCATGCCGGCTTCGCCGGTGATAACGGGGGTCTTGCTGTCAGCCACAACGCCGTACACAATGGGCATAGCGGAGGCAAATACGTTATCGGTGGGGATGTAGATGGCGTCGCACTGGGTCACGATCTGCTGGGTGGCCTGCTGCACGTCATTGGTATTGGTCACGGTTACTTCGGTATAGGCAAGATTCAGCTTTTCGATAGCAGCCTTGGCCATCTGCGCCTGAAGCACGGAGTTGTCTTCAGAAGAAGTATAGAGCACGCCAACAGTCTTGGCATCGGGGAAGAGCTCATGAATCAATGCAATCTGGGATTCCACAGGGTTCATATCGGAGGTACCGGAAATATTGTAGCCGGGCTTTTCGTTGCTTTCAGCCAGCAGAGCGATCACATAGTCGGTGATGGCAGTGCCCAGCACAGGGATGGTTTCGGTTTTACCGGCCATGGTCTTGGCGGCATCGGTGGCGATGGCCAGCACCAGATCGGCATTATCGCCCACAAACTGATCGGCGATGGTGGCAAGGTTGGATTTGTCGCCCTGGCCATTCTGATAGTTCAGCTTAATGTTCACGCCGTCTTCATAGCCCTTATCCTTCAGAGCCTGAATAAAGCCTTCACGTGCCTGGTCCAGAGCCACATGCTCCATCTGCTGGATAATGCCAATATAGGGCACCTTCTCATCCGCCAAAGCGGCGCTGCAAGAGAGACACAGAGCCAGGGAAAGAACAATAGCAAGCAACTTCTTCATCATGGGGTCCTCCTAAAAAAAATTTCTAAACGGTTTCAGCCGTTTATGAGCAATGGATGGGAATAAAAAAGCCGCCCTCCAAAATCAGAGGGCGGATGAAATATCATCCACGGTACCACCTCAGTTTTGCTTCGCATAGGCGAAGCCTCAGCGGGAAACCAGCATTTCCCTGCTCCGGTAACGGTGAGCCTCCGGCGCGCCCTACCAAGCCATTTGGCCCTTCAGGCGGCGGCTCTCGGGATGAATTCCTGCTTTGCTTCCTACTCCGATTCCAGCCCCCGGAGCTCTCTGAAAGGATGCTGCCCAGCAGTACGTTTCCCGGTCATTGCCTTTGATGGACTCGATTATATCCCTGTTTTTTCGCCTTGTCAACCCCTGGAAAGGCAAAAAAACAATGCTTGTACAATTATTCTTTTTTTGCATGTTCATGCAAAAGCAGCCATTCCTTGCGCCACAGGCCCAGGGAATATCCCCCCATCTTTCCCTTGGCCGCCACCACCCGATGGCAGGGAATCAGGATGGGCAAAGGATTTTTTCCGTTGGCGCCGCCCACTGCCCGGCAGGCCTTTTCCTTCCCCATGTCGGCAGCAAGCTGGGCATAGGTGCGCGTTTCTCCATAGGGAATCTGGGCAAGCATCCGCCACACATCCTTTTGAAATGCCGTTCCCTCCGGCGCAAGCGGCAGGGAAAATTGCCTTCTCTCTCCTGCAAAATATTCTTCCAATTCCCTGCAGGCCTGAAGCAGCAAAGGCGTAGGGGGGATCGTTGCTCCCGCATCCGTAAATTCCAGCTTGATCAGCGCCCCATCCCGTTCAACGATCATAATCCGCCCCAGGGGCGATTCCACCGTGGCCCTCATTTCATCCACTCCTTTTGCAGATTATCATAGCACAAATAAAATGTTAAATATTGCAGAAATATGTAGAATTCATTTCTTTTTTATTGTATAATAAATCTGATTCTGAAAGGAGGCAGGGCTATGACCACCTGTTCTTCCCCCCGCAAGCGCTCCGTGCGCCGATCCAAGCTTTGTCTATGGCACCGCTTTGTGCTGCTGGTTGGCTATGCTTCCCTGCTCTATGGCGCTGCCCGAGGCGTGGTTTATCTGCTGGTGCTGCTGGGAGGCGCCTCATGAAGCGGTTTTTCAAGCGTATTCTTAGAATCATTTCCCTGGCACTGGCGCTGATGCTGGCCGCTGTGTTTTATCCCTATGCCAAGGATTGGCTGCAAGGCATTTTCCCCCAGGGAAAATATGAGCGCATTTCCACCCTGCTCACCCATGAATTGGAGGAAGCAGGGGAGCTTACCGCCATCCGCTACACCGATACCGGCATCATGTATGCTGAAACCAACGCCCTCTTCCTGGGCAGCGTACAGCAGGTGAGCGTTCCCTATGCCTATGAAATCGGCCTGGGTTTCCCATTGAGTGAGGTAAAAATCCAGCCGCTGGAAAACGCCATGGAAGTTACCCTCCCCCAAATCCGCATGCTCTATGACAGTTTCCAGGTGACGGGTGAACCGGAAGTGAATGATTTTTGGTATCATCTTACCGAAAGCCGTTATCAAAAAATGCTGGATGATCAGGCCCTTTCCTGCCGGGAGGAATATCTGGAAGGGGAGCAATACCGACAGGAAGCCTGGGATGCAGCCTGCAAGACCCTGCAAACGCTCTTTGCCCAATGGGCCAATGAATCCCTGATCATTACCTTTGTGCCCGTGTCTTTCCCATAACCGTCTCTTTTGCGCCCTTGACAGGGCGCTTTCTTTGCCTTATAATCATACCGTTTAATGCATAATTTTCATTTTTAGGAGGATATATACCATGAAGCATTTATTGAAGCTTTCCGATCTTTCCCGGGCGGAGATTACTGAAATTCTGGACTTGGCCGATCAGCTGAAGCAGGAAAAAAAGGCCGGCATCCCCCATCCCCATTTAGCGGGAAAAACCCTGGGCATGATTTTCCAGAAATCCTCCACCCGCACCCGGGTATCCTTTGAAGTGGGCATGTATCAATTGGGCGGCTCCGCCCTGTTCCTTTCCTCCAATGATCTGCAGATTGGCCGGGGCGAACCGGTGCAGGATACCGCCCGGGTGCTTTCCCGGTATCTGGACGGCATCATGATCCGCACCTTTGCCCAGGCGGAAGTGGAAGCCCTGGCGGAATACGGCTCCATTCCCATTATCAACGGCCTCACCGACTATGCTCATCCCTGCCAGGTGCTGGCTGATTTGATGACCATCAGGGAGCACAAGGGAAAGACCGACGGGCTCAAGCTTTGCTTCGTGGGCGATGGAAATAACATGGCCAATTCCCTGATCGCAGGCTGCATCAAGATGGGCATGAAAGTGGCCATCGCTTGCCCCAAGGATTATCAGCCCGACGCCGCCCTCATGGCCTGGGCCAAGGAAAACGGCGATTTCCTCTGCACCGAAAATGTGCTGGAAGCCGCCAAGGGCGCCGATGTGCTCTACACCGATGTATGGGCCTCCATGGGCCAGGAAAGCGAAAAGAAGCAGCGGGAAGCCGCCTTCCAAGGGTATCAGGTGAATGATGCAGTGATGGCCGCGGCCAATCCCGGCGCCATGGTGATGCATTGCCTGCCCGCCCACCGGGAGGAAGAAATCACCGCCAAGGTGTTTGAAGAGCATGCCGATGAAATTTTTGATGAAGCGGAAAACCGGCTCCACGCCCAGAAAGCCGTGCTGGTGAAGCTGATGAAGTAAAGTATATATATTTTTTTCGAGAGGGTGCTTTTGAGTCAAAAGCACCCTCTCGTGCTCTCCCGAAAACCATTTCGGATCAATTCATTTTCCATTTTATCAGCAGTTTCCCCGAGCTTATTTCTGAATACCTGTAACAAAACGATCGAATGCCGGACTAACAAGGTGAAAGGGGGAAAGAGAGATGGACAAGGGCAGCTCCATGCAGGAAATCTACCAGGAATATGCCCGCCCCGTCTATCTTTATTTGCAGAGCCTTTGCCACGATGAAAAGCTGGCCGAGGATTTGACCCAGGAAACCTTTTACCGGGCCGTGAAAAGCATTCATCGCTTTCACGGAGAATGCCGGCTTGTCACCTGGCTTTGCCAGATCGGCAAGCACCTATGGTATCAGGAACTGGAAAAACGAAAGAAACGGGGCACGACCCTGCCGCTGGATGAAAATCAGCCGGATGCATCCCCGGGGCTCCATGCGGCCATGGAAAGCGATGAAGGCAAAATATCCCTTTTCCAGGCCATGCAGCATCTGGACGCCACCGCCAGGGAGATCATGTATCTGAGGGTAATGGGGGATTTAAGCTTCCGCCAAATCGGCGAAATCTTAGGCGGCACGGAAAACTGGGCCCGGGTCACATTTTACCGGGCCAAAGAAAAGCTGAGGAAGGAATGGAATCAGGATGAGTGAAATGAACGAAAAAAAGGGCCTGCCCTGCGCGGTAGTGCGGGATTTGATGCCCTTATATGTGGAAAACCTGACGGAAGAAGAAACCAACGATCATGTACGCCAGCACATCAGCGAATGCAGCGTATGCGCTCAGGCCCTGGGCATGCAGCAGGTCAAATTTGAAATGCAGCAATCCAAAGAAAAGCGCGATACAAAAGGCATCGTATTTCTCAAAAAGCTATGGATCAAGCGCATTGCTTATATCCTGCTGGCCCTGGTGATGACTTTTGCGGCAATAGGGATTTTTGAAAGAACCATGTTTACTGCCGAAACAGTCTACCCCACCGATATTTCCCTGGCAGGATGCTATGAGCTTTCCGATGGCCGCATTGTGCTGGCCATCCGGGTAAAGGATCTGGTTCCCGCCCAGGCCCTTCGCACGCTCACCTGGAACGAAGAAAATCTTCCCCTCTATCTGAATGTGGAAACAGGCCGCCTCCATTGCTCTCTTACCCTGAACACCAACCGATTCAACCGTTGGTTCGTGAGAACGGATCATCGGGGAGATATTTTCTACTTCATGTTCCATCCCACGGAGCAAACCTACCGCGGCATAGAACTGTTTTTGGGCGAATCTTTTGCTTTTCACAAAGACAGGGAATCCATCCTTTCTCAAACTTACACCATCGACCATATCCGTCTGAACGGTTTAACCCTCTGGGAAAAAGGGGATGCAGCGCGAAAAGTGACGCCGGAGGAAGAAGAAGTGCTGCTGGGGCAAGTTGGCTTTTTTATGGAAAAGGATGTAAGCCTGAATGCTCAGGAGGATTTCCTCACCAATCTGATGGAAAAAGAACGTTGAGGAGCAACGGACACACACGCCACATTTTTAAGCAGCGTGCCGGTGACGTTTGGGAACACCCACTCGCCCACGGGCATGGCGGCATCCTGCCGCCAGCCGGATGCCATGCATCCGGAGAAAACGAGAAAAACGCCGGTTGAAGAAAGCTTGTGAACTGCACCCCATTTGTTAGACAAGTATGGTAAAATACTTGTACTAAGAAATGGGGTGTTTTTCTATGCCAAAGGGAGTACCGAATAAACGATATACTGG
>SVGW01000022.1 GCA_015056125.1 Clostridiales bacterium
CCAGCCGCCATAGGCTACCGTATCTTCAAAGGGGCCTGCGTTGTCTACATCCTTTTCTGTCATGATATGGGGCCCCACATAACGGCGGCTTTCTCGCTTCCCCGGCAGCATACCGATCCATTCCAAATCCCAGTTTTTATTCTTTTCTTTTTGTTCGGGATCGTTTTTCAGATAATCCCACATGCCATAGGCCAGGGCCACCAATTCATCCCGCAATTCTTCCGTATCGCCGATGCTGTCCCGATCGCCTCCCAATTCAAGATACCAGAAATTTTCGGTGATCAAATCCAGATTGGGCTTGCGCATGGGGCCCAGCTTTTCCTTGGTGATTTTTTCCGCCCATGGGGGCGCAATGAAGGGCACTTCATGATCTGTTTCACGGGCTTGAATCAGGCAGGTCATGCCCATGGTCTTTTTGTCGGCTTCTTCCGGCGGGATGGTTTCGTTAAATTCATGGCGGCTTTCCCGGCCCACCCGGTATTCCGCCCCGGTGAGGGGAGCCAGCACGCTATCGCCGGAGCAATCGGCAAAGAGCGTAGCAGTCACTTTGTGATAGCGCTGGGTGGTGGTCTGCCAGCCGGTTACGCTTTTCAGGCGGCCATTTTCCATTTCCGCATCCAGGCAGGAGCAGTTGAGCAGCAGCGTCAGGTTTTCTTCCTGGCGGGCCATGCCGTATAATACGCTGTCCCAGATGCTGTAGTTTTTATCCGGGTTGCGGTATTGGTTTTCCAGGGCGGCTTCTTCCAAAAGGCCTGTTTCCCGGTTGTTTTCTCCCCAGGCGCCGGAAACCCACATGCGGATTTCAGAGGAGGCATTGCCCCCCAGCATGGGCCTGTCCTGCATCAATACCACCTTTGCGCCGTGGCGCGCAGCGGACAGAGCAGCAAAAAGCCCGGCCAGGCCGCCGCCTACCACGCAAAAATCCGTGTGATGATCGATTGTGGGAAATGTATGCATGAAATGGTCACCGCCTTTTTCGATTTTTTTCAATTATCTCATTTTTTAGTTCGGCTGTCAAGGCATGGATGAAAGCGCGTTGACAAGGGGAAAAAAGATGTGTAGAATAGAAAGGGAAAAAAGTCCTTCATATAAAAAGGTGAAAGGATGAAAAAAATGACGTATGCTTCTTTGCCGGTATACAATACGGCAGAGATTGTGGTGTGCGGCGGTGGCACTGCCGGGTCTTTTGCTGCTATTGCCGCGGCCCGGGAAGGAAAAAGAGTGCTGCTGCTGGAGCAGTTTGGCCTCCTGGGGGGATCGGCTACGGCGGGCCTGGTTACGCCTCTGATGAGCGTACATATCCCCGGGGATCCCCATTGCTCTTATCTGGCAGAGGAAGTGGAGGATAGGCTTCGGGCGCTTCACGCATGCAATGATACGGGCCGCTCCTTTGACCCCATGATGCTGAAAATCGTACTGGAGCAAATGTGCGTGGAAGCAGGGGTTCGCCTGCTGTACTACACGGTGATTGCGGATGCGGTGGTAAAGAACCGCAAGATTGATGCCCTGGTGGTGGCCAATAAAAAGGGCCTATCCTTGGTAAGGGGCAATGTATTCATCGATTGCACCGGAGATGGAGACGTGGCCGCCTTTGCGGGAGCCTCCTACACCTGCGGGAATCCTGATACGGGCAAAAATCAGCCCATGAGCCTTCGGTATCTTATTGAGCGGGTGGATATGCAGGCGTTCTACGAATTTGTGGAGGCCAGGAAGAAAGAAACGGGCATTCAAGCCGGTGTGGAAGTGAGCAGGGATGGCACCTGGGCCTACCTGGATTGCGATAATCGGGGAGACAGCGTGCTCAATGGCTGCTTCCATGCTGCGCTGGAAGAGGGCCTGCTGCAGGAGGAGGATTTTCTCTATTGGCAGGGCTTTTCCGTGCCGGGGCGGCCAGGCTGCATTGCCTTTAACTGCCCGGAATTTTTTGAGCATATAAACGGCACGGAGCCGGATGATTTGACGCGGGCCCAAGTGGAGGGAAAGCGGCGCATCCTACGCCATCTGCAGTTTTATCGCAAGTATTTCGGCGGCTTTGAGCATGCCGTGATCGGGGAAATTGCCCAGCAGGTGGGAATCCGGGAAACCCGGGAAATCGCTGCGGATTATGTGCTTGCGTCCATGGAGCTTTGGGGGAAAAAGAAATTCCCCGATATGATTTGCCAATCCAATTATCCCATTGATGTGCATGGCCGGGTATTGAGCAATCAATTCCTGGGGGATCAGGCGGATGACGGCATGCCCTGGTATGATATTCCCTATCGCGCCTTGGTGGTAAAGGAGCTGGATAATCTATTGGTAGCGGGGCGCTGCATTGGCGCGGATTTTTATGCCCAGGCCAGCATTCGCATTCAGAAAACTTGTCGCTCAACGGGAGAGGCGGCGGGTATTGCAGCCGCCATGGCCCTGGATGAACATAAAACGCCCCATGAAATTGAGGGGGCAAAGGTGCGCAAGAAAATGATGGAAAAGGGTGCGCGCTACGCGGCCCTGTGATTATAGGAAACAAGAAAGGATGATCGATATGGACTATTCTTCTTTGCCCATTAGGCATCAGGCGGAAATCGTGGTATGCGGCGGCGGCACGGCGGGGGCCTTTGCGGCGATAGCTGCAGCGGAAGCGGGCCGGGATGTATTGGTGGTGGAGCAGTTTGGCATGCTGGGCGGCTCGGCCACGGCGGGCTTGGTTACCCCCGTGATGCGCCCTCATATCGATGGAGAACCCATGGGCTCCTACCTTACGGAAAAGCTGAATCAACGATTGAAGGCGCTGGGCGCGGTGGATGAATCCGGTCGCTATTTTGATATGACGGTGCTGAAAATCGTGCTGGAAGAAATGTGCGTGGAGGCAGGGGTGCGCCTGTTGTATTACACCCAGGTGGCCGATGCAGTGGTAAACAACGGCAAGCTGGAAGCCGTTGTGGTGTGCAATAAGGAGGGCCTTTCCCTGATTAAGGGCCAAGTATTTATTGATTGCACCGGGGATGGCGACGTATGTGTGCGCGCCGGTGCGGAATACAACAAGGGCAACCCGGATACGGGCAAGAATCAGCCCATGAGCCTTCGGTATCTGGTGGAAGGCATCGATACCAGGGCGCTGGGGGATTTCCTCAAGGAAATGATTGAAAAAACCGGGCGCACCGATGGCGCGCTGGTGAATGCCCGGGGCCATGCTCATTACATGCATATCAATCCCAAGCGGGAATGCACTTTGAATTTCATCTTTGAAGAAGCGGTGGCCAAGGGCGATTTGCTGGAGGAGGATTATCTCTACTGGCAGGCGTTCACCATGGCGGGCCGGGCCGGCTGCTTTGCCTTTAACGCCCCCGAATTTTTCGAGCATATCGATGGCACGAAGCCGGAGGATCTTACCTTGGCTCAGCTCAATGGCAAAAAGCGGATCCTGGGGCACCTGAAATTCTACAAAAAGTATTTCAAGGGCTTTGAAAATGCGCACATCGCTGAAATTGCTACCCAGGTGGGCATCCGAGAAACCCGGGAAATCGTTACCGATTATGTGCTCACGGCGGATGATCTGTGGGGCAAGAAGAAATTTGCCGATGGCATTTGCCAATCCAATTATCCCATCGATGTGCACGGGCGCGTACTGAATAATCAGCATTTGGGTCAGGGCGCGGATGACGGCAAGCCCTGGTATGATATTCCCTATCGTTCTTTGGTGGTGAAGGGGCTGGATAATCTGATGGTGGCCGGCCGCTGCATGGGCGCGGATTTTGCGGCGGAAGCCAGCGTGCGGGTGCAGCATTCTGCCAGGGCCACCGGTGAAGCTGCCGGCATCGGCGCGGCCATGGCCGTGGAAAAGGGCGTGGCGCCCCGGGCCATCAATGGCGCGGATGTGCGCAAAGTGATGGTGGATAAGGGTGCTGTTTACGCGGAGTGATAGCAGGGGCCTTCGCGGCCCCCGTACCCCCGCGCCAGAGGACATCGTCCTCTGGACTCCGGTATGCGACGGTACAATCTTAAAAAGCCCCGTTTTTTCCGCAAGAAGCTTGAGGAAACGAAAAAGCAATTTCACGGGCACAATGAAAACACGAAAAATGGCGGAGGAGAAAGTGAACTTTCTCTCCCGCCTTTTTTCATGTTTTCCCGGATGCATAGCATCCGGCTGGCGGCTATAGCCGCCGTGCCCGTGGGCGACAACCGTTACTCGGCGCTTCACCGGCACGTTGTTTTTATATGACGATTGCAACATCCGGAGAATGGGTCCAGGGGCCATGCCCCTGGCGGGGCGGAGGGGCGGAGCCCCCAACGTTCCCCTATCCACGGGCTTTATTTCCCGTAATACTGATCCAGCGTTTCTTCTGCGATCTTTGCCCAGCGGCTCAGGTTTTCGATTTTGTAGCCCACGGTGCTGATATCCTTGAGCGTGATATCGCAGGGGCAGTGATAGCGGATGCAGGCCTCTGCCGTTTCCTGGATTTCTTTGCGGATGGCATCTTCATCCAATGTGCCGGCTACCATGGCAGGATTGGGCTTGCGGGAAAATACATAATGGCTTTCCATCTGCTCGGCTGAGGCCCACACATCGGACCAGGGGCTCACGCCGATTTTGCGCAGGTTTTTGATCTTCTTCAGTTTATCAATCCGATCGCTCAAAGGCTCGCAGCAGCCATAGTAGGTGAAGCCAAAGCGCTCGGCAACGGGCTTAATATAATCGATTTCAAATTCCTCATGCATATCCGGGGATACGCTGCCAAAACATTGGGCCATGCCCCGATACCAGGCAGAATGAGCGCCGGGGCCTTTTTCAGCTTCGATTTTTTCCAGTTCATCCGACCAGGGCGGTGTGCAGTGAAGATGGGTGGGATCACAGCCCAAGAGGCCCAAGGCTTCCATTTGATCGATGACTGCATGCTGGATTTTCACATATTTTTCCATGGTTTTGTGAATAAGTTCCGGGTTCATGGCCAAATCCATATAAATAGGTTCCACGCCCCGGAATTTGGCAATTCGATCCCAAATGGTGGCGTACAGGTAATTTCCGTGAAGCTTTACAGGTAAAATACCATCCAGCATATCTTCGGCCTGGGCCACCCGCTGCCGGTCTTTTTCGGGATCGGCAGTAATGACGGGTATTTTCAGCTGTTCCAGCTTTTCCTCCGTATCCAGCAAATCATCATAGGAGTGGGAAACAATATGGTTATTTTCATCGGTTTTTTGGATTTTTTCCTGAGAAGTCAAGCCTTCCCAGGGATTCAGAAAGGATTTTGCCAGGGGAAAATGCTTTTCTGCCACCATATCCCCCTGGAAATATTTCCACTGCAGCAGGCTGCGCCGGAAAAATTGCTCCATTTCCTGGGCAAAGGGATCCTGGCATCTCAGGGTCAGTTGGTCGTCTATGTTCAATTCGTGCCAGGGCAGCTCATGAATCCATACCAGGGGGCGTGCTTCCTCAAGGCCATTGATTTTCCGGGCACGTTTTTCTCGCTCTTCGTTCACCGGGTTTTCGGCAATTTCACGATACTGGCGGGCTAATTCCTGAATGATATACTTGTCATGTTCAAGAGCAGACATATGTTACACCTCCGGCAACGCACATGATTTTTATGGAATCATTATAACTTTCTTGCAGGGAAAAGACAAGAGAAATCGATGAGAAATGTGGAAATTGTATTTTTGCATGGAAAATGTGATCTAATTTTTTATAACCAGCTAAGCTGCTCTGTTCGGTAAGGCGCATGGAGGGAGTGGGCGATATCCTCCATGCGGTAAAGCAATCCCTCTTGCTGGCAGCCTTCTGTCAGCGTTTGCCACAGCCGTTCATGGTTCGGGGAGGCACATTCGTATTGATTGCCAAATACGCGCATATATTTTTCCTTTATCCCGGGAAAATCTTCGTCAATCCGGTCATAAAAATAGCCGCGTTGGTTTTGGCGCAGGGTGACGCCCATATCCGGATAAGCGAAAATCCATTTTGCGCCGGCCTCTGCCGCTTGATTTACAATAGCGCTTACGTTTTCTTCCGTATCATTAATGAAAGGAAGCAGGGGCATCAGCAGCACGCCGCTGGGAATGCCCGCCTGGCTTAATCTTTTCAGGGCTTCAAAACGCTGGCTGGAAGGGGCTACCCGGCGCTCCAATTTTTGACAAAGGCGATCATCCGCCGTGGTGATGGTGATGCTCACCGCCACGGGGGAATGGCGCCGGATGCTTTGCAGTCTGTCTATATCCCGGGTGACCAGGGGAGATTTGGTATCAATGGCCACGCCGAATCCGTATTGATCCAGCAGCTGCAAGGCGCCCCGGGTGAGCCGCAGCTGCTCTTCAAAGGGGTTATAGGCATCGCTCATGGAGCCGGTAATCACCATCCCCTTTTTTCGCTTGCTTCTCAAATCCCGGGCCACCGTTTCCAGGGCGTTTTCTTTGGCGCGTACCCGATCGAAATCCTGGATCTGGTAGCATTCGCTGCGGCTGTCGCAGTAAATGCAGCCATGACAGCAGCCCTTATACAGATTCATCGTATAGTTACAGCCAAACCAGCCTCCCTCATGCCATGGGGATAGGATGGTTTTGGCGGGAATATAGTCCATGGCATCCTCCCAGCGTTTTTTGTTACAACACGTCTTTGAGGAACTTACCCGTGTAGCTGCCCTCTACCTTGGCCACTTCCTCCGGAGTACCGGTGGCCACGATCTGGCCGCCGCCGTCGCCGCCTTCAGGGCCCAGGTCGATGAGGTAATCGGCGGTTTTGATAATATCCAGATTGTGCTCAATCACCAGCACGGTGTTGCCTGCATCGGTAAGGCGCTGGAGCACCTTTACCAGGCGGCTCACATCATCCATATGCAATCCGGTGGTGGGCTCATCCAGCAGCACCAAGGTGCGCCCGGTAGCCTTTCGGCTCAATTCCGTGGCCAGCTTCACCCGCTGGGCTTCGCCGCCGGACAGGGTGGTGCTGGGCTGGCCCAGGCGCATGTAGCCCAGGCCCACGTCATAGAGGGTGCGCAGCTTCTGCATAATGGGCTGATGCGCTTCAAATACTTCCAGGGCTTCTTCCACGGTCAAATCCAACACATCGGCGATGGAAAGACCCTTGAATTTCACTTCCAGGGTTTCCCGATTGTAGCGCTTGCCCCGGCATACCTCGCAGGGCACATAGATATCTGCCATGAAATGCATTTCAATTTTCAGCAGACCATCCCCGGCGCAGGCTTCGCATCGGCCGCCCTTCACGTTGAAGGAAAAGCGGTTTTCCTTATAGCCGCGCACCTTGGCCTCCACCTGCTGGGCAAATACCTTGCGGATCAGATCAAAAAGTCCGGTATAGGTGGCAGGATTGGAGCGGGGCGTGCGCCCGATGGGGGACTGATCGATATTGATGATCTTATCCAGCTTTTCCACACCCTCGATACCATCATAATCTGCTTTCCGGGGCCGGGCGCGATTGAGCATGTGGGCCAGCGCACCGTAGAGGATGGAATTTACCAGGCTGCTCTTGCCGCTGCCGGATACGCCGGTAACGCAGCAGAATACCCCCAAGGGGAAATTGACGTCAATATTTTTCAGGTTATGCTCCCGGGCGCCCTTTACCGTGAGCCAGCCCTGGGGCATGCGACGGGTATCCGGCACGGGAATTTTCTTTTTCCCGCTCAGGTATTGGCCGGTAATGGAACCGGGGGTATTCATCACATCCTGCAAAGAGCCCTGGGCCACGATATGCCCTCCGTGCTCTCCGGCCCCCGGGCCAATATCCACCAGGAAATCGGCGGAGCGGAGGGTTTCCTCATCATGCTCCACTACAATCAGAGTATTGCCCAAATCCTTCAGATGGCGCAGGGTTTTAAGCAAGCGTGCGTTATCCCGCTGGTGCAATCCGATGGAGGGCTCGTCCAGAATATAGAGCACGCCTACCAGGCCGCTGCCGATTTGGGTGGCCAGGCGGATGCGCTGGGCTTCGCCGCCGGAAAGCGTAGCCGCTGCCCGAGAAAGGGTGAGATAATCCAGGCCCACATCGCAAAGGAATCCAAGGCGGGCATCCACTTCCCTGAGGATGGGCGCAGCGATCATGCCGTCCTTTTCAGATAGGGAAAGGTGGGCAAGAAAATCCCGGGCCTTGCGGATATTCCATTCGCTGATTTCGGCGATGTTTTTACCGCCTACCGTAACAGCCAGCGCTTCGGGCTTTAAGCGTTGGCCCTTACAGTCCGGGCAGGCTTCGTGGGCCATGTATTCTTCGTAGGCCGCTTTCATGCTCTCGCTCTGGGTTTCCCGGTAGCGCCGCTCCAGAGAGGGAATTACGCCCTCGAAAGTGGTTTGATAGGAGCCGGTTTCAAATTTGATTTTTAATTTCTGATTGCCTGTGCCGTAGAGAATTTTATCCAGCATATCCTTTGGCAGATCCTTCACCGGCGTATCCATGGAAAATCCGTAGTGCTCGGCAATGGCATGAAACATGGAATGGGCAGTGGAGCCCACTTCTCCGCTGTTCCATCCCATGCAGGATACGGCACCCTGATTCAGGGAAAGGGAGCGATCAGGGATCACCAGATCAGCGCTCACCTTCATCAGTTCTCCCAGGCCGCTGCAGGTGGGGCAGGCACCGTAGGGGTTATTGAAGGAAAACATCCGGGGCGCCAATTCTTCAATATTCACGCCGCAATCGGGGCAGGCATAATTCTGGGAAAAGAGCATTTCGTTGTTGTCTGGCACGATCTGGGCAGCCGCCAGGCCGCCGGACTGCTTCATGGCGGTTTCAAGGCTATCGGAAAGCCGCTGCTGAATGCCGTCCCGCACCACAAGCCTGTCCACCACCAGATCAATCTGGTGCTTTTTCTGCTTATCCAGCGGGGGTACGTCATCCAGTTCATACATTTCCCCATCAATGCGCACCCGCACAAAGCCGCTCTTCCGGGCATCCTCCAGGAGCTTCACGTGCTCGCCTTTCCGGGCGCGCACCACAGGCGCCATAATCTGCAGCTTGGTGCCCTCCGGCAGCGCCAGGATGGCATCCACCATTTGATCCACCGTCTGCTGTTTGATTTCCTTGCCGCATTGAGGGCAATGGGGTACGCCCGCCCGGGCATACATAAGGCGCAGATAATCGTGAATTTCCGTTACCGTGCCCACGGTGGAGCGGGGGTTGCGGGCGGTGGTTTTCTGATCGATGGAGATGGCGGGAGAGAGGCCCTCAATGGAATCTACTTCCGGCTTATCCATTTGCCCCAAAAACTGACGGGCGTAGGAGGACATACTCTCCACATACCGCCGCTGGCCTTCGGCATAAATGGTATCAAAGGCCAAGGAGGATTTACCCGAACCGGAAAGGCCGGTGAACACCACCAGCTGATCCCGGGGGATGGTGATATCTACATTTTTTAAATTGTGCTGCCGGGCGCCCCGGACGATGATTTGATTTTCCATGAAACCCTCCGAAACTTCCTGATTTCCCGCTAATTATAGCACATATGTTCCCCTTTGTGAAGAGGAAAAGGGGAACAGCAAGATATTTCCGTGAGAGGAAAACATAGAAAGTAGAAAAATTCTACGTTGCATAGAATGTGATCCACAATGCGGTTATTGTGTTTCGGGAATAGTTTCGTATAATGGAGGCAGACGCGTCAAAGAAACGAGGAGGAATCAAAATGGGCTTTTTAATTGGTGAAAATATTAAGAAAATGCGCCGGGAGCGCAATTTGACCCAGGAAGAAATGGCGGCCCATCTGGGCATTTCTTTTCAGGCAGTGAGCAAATGGGAGCGGGGCGAAGGATTGCCGGATATTACGCTGCTGCCTGCGCTGGCCCGGTATTTTGGGGTGACGGTGGATGAACTGATGGGCATGAGCCGCATCCATGAGGAGGAAACATTGAAAAAACTATGCAAGGCCTGGGAGGACAACAGAGCTGCAGGCCGGCATCGGGAGAATGCAGAACTGATGAGGGTGGCTTTGAAGCAGTTTCCCAATCATGCCCTGTTGCTGGTGCAGCTTTCCGCTTCTCTGGAAAGATTGGCCAAGGCAGCGGAAACGGAGCAGGAAAAAATGGCCCTTCTCAAGGAATCCATTGCCGTGCAGGAGCAAATTCTTCGCTACGGAGAGGATAGCGAAGTAAGAGGCGCTACCCTGTATAATATCTGCTTTTCTTACTGGAAAGCAGGGGAAAAGAAAAAGGCCCTGGAGCAGGCCAGAAAGCTTCCCAATCTCTACAAGGCCCGGGAAAATGCGCTGGTTGATTTTCTGGAAGGAGAAGAAAAAAAGGCAATTGCCCGGGTAGCCCTGGCCCCCCTTGCCTGGTCCATGGAAAAGCATCTCTCGGTTCTGGCGGAAACGGAGCATGAAAAGAAGCTGGCCGACAAGGCCATCGCAACTCTGCAGGAATTCATAAAGGAAATGGAAAAAAATAAATAATTCTCCTGGATGTTAGGGAAAAGGGGCTGCTCAGAAATTCCGGGCAGTCCTTTTGGCAACATATCAGTAAAGCATGCCACTGTAAGCTGATTTTAGTTCCTGATATACATTTTTTTGCATATCCTGTGCTTGTTGTTTTACGAGTTGTTTATATGCGGAGATGGAAGGATAAAAGTTTTCTGCCTCCAGGTGTTTGTAAAGCACATTTCTTGAGGAACTGATAATTGCTCCCAAGCCATCACTTCGAAAAAACGGAGGAATATCTTTTGCTTTGCCGCCCTGCGCCCCGTAGCCCGGGACAAGGAAAAAATTATGCTTCATAATTTCGCGAAGGGCTTTTGCTTTTTCGGGGAACGTTGCGCCAACTACGGCTCCAACGGAGGAATAGCCGTGTTCTCCCATGGATTTTTGCCCCATCATGTTTACGAGGAGTGCTAACCAATCCACAATCTTTTCCCCATGTGGATTTATTGCTTCAGAAATTTCCACAGAGCTGGGATTGGATGTTTTCACTAACACAAATACCCCTTTTCCGTCTTGAATCGCTGTATCGATAAAGGGCTGAATACTGTCCGTGCCAAGAAATGGGGAGATGGTCAGGAAATCTGCATTGATGGGGCCTTCCTTCGCCAAATGGGCATAGGCGTAAGCTTTGGCCGTATTGCCGATATCGTTTCTTTTGCTGTCATCGATCACGATTAATCCTTTCTCATGGGCATACTTGATAATCTTTTGATGAATACGAATACCTTCTGCACCGTAGACTTCGAAAAAGGCCATTTGCGGTTTGATTGCGGGAACGATATCTGCCACTGCATCGATCACATCCAGTGACCAATGCAGGATACTGGCATGCGCCGGAAGGTTTGGCGCTTTATAACATGCGGGAATTTTACCCCATTCAGGATCAATTCCCACAATACAGGGATTTTTCTTGTAGCGAATCTGCTCAATCAGTTGATCAATTACCATATTCGTTTCCTCCGTATCTTTCTTTGTATTGCTTCATGGTGTCCAAATATTCTCTGCTGCCCACCAGCCCTTTTTCCATGGCATGAATAATATCGTCCACAGATACGATAGTGTGTATTTTGACACCATATGTTTTTTCCAATTCATGCCGTGCAGACAGCAGGAGTCCATCCCCTTTTTCCATTCTATCCACAGAAACGATGATATCAGAAATGCATTGAGCAGTATGATCCTGCAAAGCGTGCAGGGTGGCTTTGAGCGTGCTGCCGGATGTAAGCGTATCTTTTATTAAAGTCACTCGATCACCTGTTTTGAAGTGCTTGTCTGCATGATGATCGATACGATATTGGATATCGATGCCGTATCGGTTGTATAGAACGGTGCTTGTGGCAATCATGATGGGAATTTCGTGACGCGTGTTTCCAAGCAATAAATTGGATTCCACATTATTTTCGCGTATGCATTCTGCATAAAATTCGCCGAGCTTTGTAATTTGGCTGGCGGATTGATAATTTCCGATATTGATATAATAGGGAGATAGGCGGCCGCTCTGCAACCGAAATTTTCCAAATTGAAGTGCGCCATTATCAGCCATGAAGCGAATGAATCGTTCTTTATAATTCAATGCATCCAAGCGGTAATTAAACAGTTCATCCATCGTAATGCCAAAGTACCGGGCGATCATCGGCAAAAGTGAAATATCCGGAACAGAAAGATGATTTTCCCATTTGCTTACGGATTGAGAGGAAATGGAAAGAACCTCTGCCAGCTGAGCCTGTGTTATATTCTTGTTTTTTCGTAAAGCGTGAATTTTATCACCGATCAATTGCATCCTATCGCTCCTTTCCATATTAACAATAAAGGATCAATTGCTCTTTGTCTATACATTGCAGAGTGAAATGAAGCCAACCATTGGTTGAAAAGATGGGATGAACAAATAAACGCCAGACGAAAAATACAGTCTGGCGTTTTCAGTGGCTATTGGTTCAGATATTTCTTTAAGGCGTTGATATGCATGAAAAAGATTTTTTCCGGGGTTTCTTCCACAATCTTTTTAAGGGTATCAAGGCGTATCCAATGAATATCCGTTGTTTCATCTGTGCTTGGAAGGGGTGTTCCCTTCGCTTCGCAAAGGAAGGTGTGGAGCAGGATGGAGTAGGCCCCGGAAAGATTTTGGGTGGTGCAGAAGGGGAAAAAAGAACGGGTGGTCACGCCGCCTGTTTGGGTAGAAACGGCGCTTTCTTCTCCATGAATTTTGGTAACGGTAAGTCCCGTTTCTTCTTTCACTTCTCTTTTGAGAGCGGCAAAAATATCCTCATATTCCCGGATTTTTCCGGCGGGGATTTCCAATTTTCCATTGGTTTCGCCGCCTCCTTGCTTTTGCCGGGTCTGCACCAGAATGAAGGATTCGCCATCCACGGTTTTTTCAATAATTGCGCTTACGCAGGGCTTGGCAAAAATTTCTGGCATTATTCTTTCCTTCTTTAATCAGGCTTTTTCTGCTTTTCTGAGAAATTCCTCCATGGCGTCCACGATCAAAGGGTATTCCGGGGTATTGGTGCATACATGGGGGGAGGTTTTAAGCCAGAGCATGGCTTTCACCTGGCTGCTGACGCCATCCAGAATGATTTGCGGGCTATCGGCGGTAACGGTTTTATCCCGGCGGGACTGCACAGCCAATACCGGGCAATGAATGAGGGAAAGATTCCTTCGGGCCTTTCTCATCAGCACGCTCAGATCATGCACGGATTTGGTGGGATAATAATTGTAGCCTTCGCCTTTGGAAAGCTCGGAGGGGCGGGAAGCAGCTCCTTTTTTGCCGATCATGGGATAGAATGGGGCAGCCAGGGGCGCGGCCCAGCGGAATTGATTGGTGGTTTTCATGGCGGCAGCAATGGGAACGCAGGCGGTTACGTCCATTTCCTGGGCCACCATTAGGGCCAACACCCCGCCCATGGAAAGGCCGGCTACGGAAAAATGGGGATAGGACGCCTGCATTTCCCGGGCAGCGGTGCGTACTTCCAGCAGCCAATCCTGCCAGGATACTCTGGCCATATCTTCCGGCACCGTGCCGTGGCCTGGGAGCAGTATACCCCGCACGCCAAAACCCCGTTCATGGAGCGCCTCTCCCATCTGGCGCAGATGGTCGGGGATGCCGGTGAACCCGTGAATCAGCAGAATGCCGTGATCCCCCTCTGGAAAGGAGAAAGGCCGGGCATGGGGATGAATGGGATGGGACATGAAAACGCCTCCTTGCTCTGATGAAAAACGCCGCCCGGGAATCCGGGCGGCGATAGGAACCGGAGAAAATTACTGAACGTCGGTAACCGTTTCCGTGATGGTTTCTTCCGTTTCAACGGGGGTATTCATCAGGGTGATCAGAGCCGTCACTTCTTCGGGCATGGCCGCGGTGGCATTGGCGATCACATTATTCAGGCCAAAAGCCATCATATCCATCATCAGCTGGCCGCTGACGGTGCCTTCTTCATCATTCATCAGCGCTTCCAGAGAGATGACGGCGGCCTCTTCGCCAATGTTCAATTCCAGCTTTTCGCCCGTGAACATGGTAACGGTTTCCAAGGCCAGCAGGGGATTTTCAGGATCCATGAAGAATACTTCCAGATAGGTACTCAACGCATCTTCTTCGGTAAGGGTTTCCGCATAGAGGCCCACATACTGGCCCATGGTGTACACATCCAGGGCGATGGCGGC
Organism: Clostridiales bacterium; assembly: GCA_015056125.1. Taxonomy (GTDB): domain Bacteria; phylum Bacillota; class Clostridia; order Christensenellales; family Aristaeellaceae; genus RUG563. The sequence goes on from SVGW01000022.1 coordinate 14,046, forward strand.
GTCTTCTTCCGTTTCCCCGGGGAACAAATACAGATCGATCACAGCGGCTTCGCCGATGCCTTCCAGGGCAGCATTGACCATTTCATCCATGGTGGAGAAGGTGGCCTCGCCAAAGATGAAGCTCATGGTAAAGGTGCCTTCCACCCAGCCGCCCAGGGTAGCGATCCGATATTCCTCATCGCCCAAATCAAAGGCGAGGTAGTAATCTTCTCCTACCGAGCCGGAGGCGGTCATATTCGTATACATCGCCATGTTCATTGCGGGCATTTCTTCTACGTCAGCATCCGCCAGGCTGGCCAGCAGTTCATCCAGATCGGCCGCGGAGAGCGCATCGCCGGAAACGGATACAGAAAAGAGGGGAGCCAGCGTGGGGTCTTCCATGATGGCTTTCAGCGTGCCAAGGCCCAGGGCAATAAATTCTTTCGTGCTGATGTTGTAGGGAATCTGGCAATTGAAGGTAAGGCCTTCTGCGATGGTATATTCACCGGGAATGGGCGTGCCGGCGTAGGCAGCAAGGCCGTTCGACAGCTTTTCCAGATGAGGCATAATGGCGGTTTCCAGCTGAGCGGCGTCCACCTGGGGCATGGCGGCCTGGGCCAGCTCCAGTTCCTTGATGGTTTCCGGAGAAATGGTGATAACAGAGTTGGGGAACAGATCGCTCACAGCGGTTACTCCGTTCTCATCCATGGTACCCGCTACGGTAACCACGGGGATATCCTTCAACGTGAGGGCAACCTGAGCGCTGTTATCAGCATACATCACATAGAAGCCCAGATTATTGATCATATCCACCAGATATTTCATGACCTGCTGAGTCTGTTCGTCCATTTCCGTGCCGGTCATATTCAGGAGAGAGGAGAGCAATTCTTCATTCACAGCAATAGAACCATAGGCGGTGAAAGGAGCGGGGGCGTCTTCCGCCAGCGCACCGGTGCAGGACAGCGCCATCATCAGCGCCAGGGCAAGGGCCAGGATCTTTTTCATATGGGCATTCTCCTTTTCATAAATTTCCTTCTATATTATTATATCACGGAGAAAAACGGGATGCAATGCGGTTGAAAGCATATTACAACTTTTTTACAAATTGGGGGAAACGGTAAACAGCGCGGGCATCAGCCGGGGCAGCAGCTCTTCCAGCCAGGCGTTGGCCCGCTGACTCCAGTATTCCATCAAGGCCTTGTGGCCCTGGGCTTCCATCAAATCAATGCGCATGGCGCCGTTTACATTATCCAGGCTGCTAACGGCAAAGGGCGCGGCAGTTTTGCTGGAGAGGGCAGCGGTGATGGAAGCATCGCTGTCCAGATCCCGCCATACCAGGGTGGCGTTGAGCTGGGTAGCGGAGCGCTGGGAGCTGCCGGAGGCAAAGTCCACCGTAAGAGAAAGGGACTGGGTGGGCGCATCATAGCCCTCCCGGGGCTTGATTACCAAAGACCCCTGCAGGGTGCGGGTGCACCGGTCGGTGGCCAGGGTGTAGATTTCTTCCCCAGGCTCCCAGATAAGATTATAGTCAAAGGCAATGATCTGGCGGGCTATGGCGGCTTCCTCCACCACAAAGCTGTCATCTTCCGCCTTTTCCGGAAGCACCAGATTGAATGAGCCGGTATAGATCATTTCCTCGCTGGGAATGCAGGAAATATCAAAATCAGTGCCATCCTGCAATTGGCCCACAAAGCTCCACTTTTGCTCCGTTTCTTCCGGGGTAACGGAAATGGTGAGATTCTTCATGGCATGGCCTTCGGGGAAGGGGAGGGAAATGCTGTCGATCAGGGCCTTGCCGTAGGTGTCATAGCGGCGAATGATCTCAATGTTGCCTTCCATGGGCAATTGATCCAGAAGGGAAAAGAAAATTTCCTGCATGGCGGGTTGGAGATAAGCGGCGGCCTGCTGGGCAGTGAGCACTTCTTTTAAGTGGGTAAGCAGCTCCTGATCCTCATAAAAATCAATGAGCAGCTGCTTGATTTGGGCTTTCAGGGCTTGGGCGGGAATGGTGCATTGGAGCTGGGAATAGCCCACGCCATCCTCCACGCCGGAGGAAAGCTCGGCATAGCCGTTCATCCACACGCCCAGCTTGGTTTCGTAGGAAATGAGATGTTCCTGCAGCTTTTCATGCCACGCTTGGGGAGCGCTCTGGCCAAGCAGCAGCGCGGGCCAAAGAGCGGGCCAGGCAGAATCGCTTTGGAGGGCGGAAAGCAGCTTGGCTGCATCCCATCCCTGGGCAGCGGTATAATATACCCCTTGCCCAGCCAATAGATCGCTGGCAATGCCCATCAGGGAATCGTTATAGAGGAAGCTGGTTTCCCCGGCGCTTTGCCCATCCAGCATCAGGCGCAGGGTGGCTTGGCCATCCCCCCGCATAAAGCTGTGATCCCCTTCCAAGGTGAGGCGGGGGGCCAGGGATTTGAGCATCAAGAAGGTGGCAGGGGGAATGGCCTGTGTCTGGGTGCCGGATACGGAGAAGGTGATGGTGCCCCGATAGGCGGATTCCAGCATCTGGCGATAGAATTTTTCCTCAATGGGGTAATCCGCCGCAAAGGCGCTTGCAGCGCCAAAGAGCATCAGGGCGGCAAGGATCAAAGCAAGCAATCGTTTCATATTACCATTCCTCCTCTACAATCCAGGGGCTTTCGTAATTTTCATCCAAGGGATTTGGCGCATGGGGGGCAGCCGTTTCGCTGGGCAGGGGCGCCCATTCGCCGTTCATCCAGCTATCGGTGCGCAAATCGTGGGTAAGCAGGGCGCGGGTTTCTTTGGGCAGGGTATCCAGCCAATCAAGGAGCAGGCGGGATAGGCTCTTCATTTCCCCCATCAGGTTGGCCCGGGCCTGCTGAGAGGTCATCAGCCGCAAATCCAGGGCGGAGGCGGCGCTTGGCAGGGGCATTTGTGCCTCGGGCGTCAGGGCGAGTATCACCTGCCCCTTTAGAACCTGTGTGTTGCCTTCTTTTTTGCGCACATCCACCGTGCCGCTAAGGCCGGTATCCGTTGCAGACAGGGCCGGGGTCAGCGTCCAGGTGTTTTTTTCCCCGTTCAAATTGGTATCCACAGTGAATTTGCCAGACCAGGCTTCGCTTCCATTTTCTTGCTGGATGATATTTTTGCAAGAACCTGTCAAGGCGGCCGATTCTTTTTCCCCATCCATGGTGCGGGTGTAGCTTCCTTCCAGGGTGAGGGTCTTTTGGGTTTCTTTCTTGGTTTCTTTGGAGGTAATTTTGCCGGTAAAGGAAATTTTGAAATTGTTTTTTCCCTTTACGGCGGGCAGCGCCAGGGAAACAAAGCCGCCCTTATCCGGAGTGTAGCCCCCAAAGAGGGTCACTTTGCGCACGTCCCCTCCCAAGGCGGCGTTGCCGGTAAATTGCAATCCCATATCCCCATCCTGCTTATCCAGAAAGCGCTTGAAGCGGCAGGAACCGGAAAACACCAGAGAGGAAAGCAGCTTTTCCGCTTCCTGATACCAGGCGGGCTGATCCTGGAGGGCGTCTTGCAAAAGGGGCAAGAGGGTATTAAGAATCCGGGGCCAGGCGGCGTTCATGGTATCTGCATCCAGGGTATAGTTTTCATAAGCGGAAGAGGCTGTGGCGTTTTTAATGGAGGTGGTGGTTTTGCTCTTTTTAGGTGCTGCGTATTCACTGAGCAGGGGATAGAGGGCGGGGGCCCACTGCGTATACAGCTGAGGGAGATTGGCAATCAGAGGAAAGGAGGTTTTTTCTCCTGCCAGCAAAGCAAGGGCATCCGGCTGGGAGGGAGCGGTCAAATAGGATTGGCCGGAGGATGAAAAGGAGGTGAGGGTAAAATCGGGCTGGGCCTGGGTGAAGATAGATAAAAGCGGGGCATCATCCCAGGCGATTTGCGCCAGGGTTTGGGTTCTTTGCGATGCCTCCTGGCCGCTCAAGAGGATTTTCAGCCGGGGCAAAGCATCCTTTAGTAATGCCAAGGTGGAATCCGTCCCATTTTCCATAGATTCCAGGGTGGCTGAAAGAGAAAGGGTGAAGCCCTTTTCCGGGGAAAGGGTGCTCAGATAGGGAGAAAAATCCGCCTGGGCGGAGCCGAAGGAGAAAATAAGCAAAATGGCACAACACAGCGCCAGACAGCGCTGAAATTTTTTGCCCATGGTCACATCACTTCCTTTTGCGGTTCATGGATAATAACGGAGGAATGCTCCAAATTCTTGCAGCAAAATGGAAATACTTTTTCCACTCTATACGATTCCAATATGATTATACCGCACATTTTATGAAATGAAAAGAAAAAAAAACAGGCCCGGCTGATTGCCAGGCCTGTCAGAATGGAATCAGGTTCCAGATTGATCCTGCTTTTCAAAAATGATCTGTTGGTTTTCAAGCTTCATGAGCACATGATCGCCCAAGTGAATTTCACCCGCGATGAGCTTTTCGGAGAGAGCGTCCTCCATGGTGCGCTGAATCACCCGGCGCAGGGGACGTGCTCCGTACTGCTCATCAAAGCCGGCCTTGGCAAGATGGGCAATTACGCTTTCTTCATAGGCAAGGTCAATTTCCTGCTCTTTCAGTCGCTTAGCCACTTGGGCAAGCATCAGGGCGGCAATTTTCTCAATATCCTTTTGCTCCAGCTTATGGAACACGATGATTTCGTCCACCCGGTTCAAAAATTCGGGCCGGAACACATTTTTGATATCGGTGAGCACCTTTTCCCGCATCCGCTCGTAATCCATAATATCCGTGCGGCCCGCGCCAAAGCCCATGCTGCCCTTCTGGGCGGACTGGGCACCGGCGTTGCTGGTCATTACGATCACGCAGTTTTTAAAGCTCACCACCCGGCCCATGTTATCGGTCAATCGGCCATCCTCCAGAATTTGAAGGAGCATATTGAACACATCCGGATGGGCCTTTTCGATTTCATCAAAGAGCACCACGGAATAGGGCTTGCGCCGCACGGCCTCGGTGAGCTGGCCGCCCTCTTCAAAGCCCACATAGCCGGGAGGAGAGCCCACCATCCGGGATACGGTGTGCTTTTCCATGTATTCCGACATATCCAGCCGGATCAGTGCATTTTCATCTCCAAACATCGCTTCGCCAAGGGCCCGGCACAATTCCGTTTTGCCCACGCCCGTGGGGCCCAAGAAGATAAAGCTGCCAATGGGTCGCTTGGGATCCTTAAGGCCTGCACGAGCCCTGCGGATGGCCCGGCTCACGGCGGATACCGCCTCCTCCTGGCCCACCACCCGGGCATGAAGCAATTCTTCCAGGTGCAAAAGGCGGCTGGATTCTTCCTCCGTCATTTTCTTTACGGGAATGCCCGTCCAGCCTGCCACCACCTGCGCGATATCCTCTTCGCTCACCGTATCCTTGGCAGCAGATTTTTTCTGTTCCCAGGCGGCGCGCTTTTCTTCGATTTCGCTGCGCAGGGCATGCTCCTGATCCCGGAGCTTGGCGGCCTTTTCATAATCCTGCTTATCAATGGCCTCCCGCTTTTCCCGGAGCACCCCTTCCAGTTCCTTTTCCTGGGCCTTCACATCGGGGGGCGCGGTGAAGGCATGAATGCGCACCCGGGAAGCGGCTTCGTCCATCAGGTCGATGGCCTTATCGGGCTGGAAGCGATCGGCAATATACCGGCTGGAAAGCTTCACCGCGGCCTCTAATGCTTCATCGGTAATGCGCACCTTGTGGTGCGCTTCATACCGATCCCGAAGGCCCTTCATAATGGCCAGGGTTTCTTCTTCGCTGGGCTCATTCACCGTCACCGGCTGGAAACGCCGGGCCAGGGCAGCGTCTTTTTCGATATTTTTGCGGTATTCATCCAAGGTGGTAGCGCCGATGCACTGAATTTCGCCTCTGGCCAGGGCAGGCTTTAAAATATTGGCCGCGTCCATGGATCCCTCGGCCTTGCCGGCGCCGATGATATTTTGTAGTTCGTCAATAAAGAGGATCACGTCCCCGCGCTTTTTCACTTCATCCAAAGTGTTCTTCAGGCGTTCTTCAAATTCGCCCCGGTATTTGCTGCCTGCCACCATGGCACCCATATCCAGGGAAATAATTTTTTTGTCCGCCAATGTTTCCGGCACGCTGCCCTGGAAAATGCGCTGGGCCATGCCTTCTGCCACGGCAGATTTGCCCACGCCGGGCTCCCCAATGAGCACAGGATTATTTTTCGTGCGCCGGGAGAGAATCTGTACGATGCGCTCAATTTCATTGGCTCTTCCAATGACGGGGTCCAGCTCTCCGTCCTCGGCGGCTTTGGTTAAATCCCGGCCATACTTTTGCAGATGGGATTCGCTGCCGCCGCCGTCCTTGGGCTGGGCATCGGCAGGCTCTTTGCCCAACGCCTCCTGCACGCTTCTTTGCATTTTCTCAATATCGCATCCCATGCTGGTAAGCACCTGCATGGCCACGCTTTCCGTATCCTGAAATAGAGCCAGCCACAGATGCCCGGCGGATACGTAGGGATGGCCCAGGCGCTGGGCCTCCCGCACGCTGGTTTCCAAAAGCTTTTTCACCCGTGGGGTGAGCTCCAACTGGGCGGGGCTCTGGGAGCCGGTGCCGGTTAAGTGCTTGATGCCCTCAGTCACCGTTTCCGTGGTGATGTGATCGGGCAGAGCAGGGGCGTCTGATCTGGCTTCTTTGAGAAGGCCGATTAAAAAGTGCTCGCTGCCCACATAGTGCTGCCCCAGCTCTACCGCCGCTTTCTGGGCGGCGGCAATCACTTTCTGGGCGCGCTCGTTGAATCGTCCGAAAATTGCCATGGCTTTATGTTCCTCCGTTCAGGGCGCTGCGGATCATTTCGCTGCGCTTTTCATCAATTTCCCGGGGCTCCAGGGTACGCCCGGCGGCCTTTTGCACATGGCCGGGCTGGGCATTGGTGAGCAGCCGATCGCAATCATCCGGGGAGATGGGCAGCATTTCCATAGCCGCACCCAGCCGAAGATTGGACCAATGCACCATAAATTCCTTCACGCTCATGCGGCGGGCGTGGGATAAAAGCCCGTAGGAGCGGTATAACTGATCTTCAAAGGCCAAAGCGTCTTTGGCCACCGTTTTTTCCCGAAACACCTTTTCCATTTCGGCCATCTGCTTTGCCACGGCGGTTACCGCCTCTGTGATTTCCCGTTCCGTGCGCCCCAAGGTGACCTGATTGCTCAATTGATATAAATTGCCCTGGGCCTCGCTGCCTTCCCCGTAAATACCCCGGATGGTAAGGCCCAGCTTGGCGGCCAATTGATTCACCTTGCCCATTTGCTTAAGCAAAGTGAGCATGGGCAAATGAAGCATGATGGAGGCTCGCATGCCGGTGCCGATATTGGTGGGGCAGGCGGTGAGATAGCCCAATTGATGATCAAAGGCAAAGGCCAGATGGCGCTGGAGGGTATCATCGATGGAAAGGGCGTTTTCCATGGCGTCCGGCAGATTTTCCCCCTTGGCAAAGCCCTGAATGCGCAAATGATCCTCTTCATTCATCATGATGGAGATTTTTTCATCCTGGCGGATGAGGGCGGCGCCTTTATCCCCGTGGCCCAATAAATCGGGGCTGATGAGATGCGCTTCCACCAGCGCTTTCCTTTCCACATCGTCAAGGCCCCGCAGGGTGCGGAAGTGATAAGCCTCCGGCAGATCACGAAGGGCGGCCAATGTGCGCTCCACGCATTCCTCTGCCTGCTGGGGGCTCATGCGATTTCTAAAGGGAAGATCCTGATAATTCCGGGCCAAGCGCACCCGGGATGATACAACGATTCCGCTCATGCTCATTCCTCCCGGGCAGGGGTCATGGCCCTGAGTTCATCCCGAAGCCTTGCAGCTTCTTCAAAATTTTCCTCCGCTACGGCGGCTTCCATTTTAGCGCGTAAATCTTCCATCATCTGCAGCCGCTTTTGCTCTTCTTCGCTCACCGGGGGCCGCCTGCCTGCATGCTGGGCCCTTCCCTGCACCCGGGTGATCAGGGGGGTTAATTCCTTGCGAAAGGCCTGATAGCACTCCGGGCAGCCCAGCATCCCCGTTTTCTGAAATTCCTGATAGGTTTCCCCGCAGCGGGGGCAGGTGATATCCGGGGATTGCTGCTTTTGGCCCATGGCGGAAAGCATGGCGGCCAGCACGGCCTGAATATCCCCGGCCTTATATTTTTTTACACATTCCCGGCAAAGGTGGCGGGTGGTGCTCTGGCCGTTTACCACGGTGGTTACGATCACCTCAGCGTCCTTTTTGCCGCATTCTTCACAAAGCATGGTGTTCCTCCCGAAAATAAGGTTTCATTTCATAGTATGCGCTAAAAAGCGGATGCGCACGGCGGAAAAATCAGCCTTCTTCTTCCTGGCGCTGCTGCATGATGGTGAGCAGCATATTTTTGAGTATTTTCGCCCGCAGCACGTCCTTTACTGCTTCCGGCACCGGCACGGAAAGGGCCTGAGGGGATACGGCGGCCGCCATGGTGCGGGCCTGGGCCAGGGTAACCACCTTGCGCTCTGCCAATTGGGCGCAGAGCACCTGGGCTGTTTGCGCATCCAGGCTTTCGCCGATGCGCTCGCGCAGGAGATAGGAAAGATGCTCTCCTGAGGATTGGCGCACCCGCACAATGCGGATATAGCCGCCGCCGCCCCGCTGGCTGGAGGTCATATAGCCGTGATCCGGGGTGAACCGGGTGGCCAACACGTAATTAATCTGGGAAGGAGCGCAGTGGAAATATTCCGCCAGCTCATTCCTTTTTAATTCTACCTCCATTTGGTCTTCCTGAAGCATGGCCTTGATAAAATGTTCAATGGTATCGCTTAATCGCATAAAAATCCCTCCTGGGGAATAGTCTTTCTTTGACCTATTTTAGTTTAGCACAATTTATGCCGCGGTGCAAGCCCTATTCTATCCAGCGGGCAGGAATAGTTTGTGCAGCCAGAAGACATTGGAAACAGCAATTTTCTGAAAATACAAGGGATCTGTTGACAGAAATAGAAAAATGATTATAATAACACATGAACACTTGTTCAAATGAGAAAAACGGAGGAAAGCCTATGCATGTGCCGGAATATGCACCAGGATGCGAAAAGGAATGCATCCATGAGGAATTGATTTCTACCGTAACCGCCGAAATGCCGGATGAAGAACTGCTCTATGATCTGGCGGAATTATATAAAGTATTTGGGGACAGCACCCGGATTAAGATTTTGTATGTGCTCTTTGAATCGGAGCTTTGCGTATGCGATATTGCCCAGCTTCTGGGGATGACCCAGTCCGCCATTTCCCATCAGCTTCGGGTACTCAAGCAATCCAAGCTGGTGAAATTCCGGCGGGAGGGGAAAACCGTGTTTTATTCCCTGGCGGATGAGCATGTGCGCACCATCATTGGCATGGGCATGGAGCACCTGTGTGAGTGACGGCGGGGTGAAATTACCGGGGGAACCGCTTTTGCGTCAAAAGCACCCTCTCGCGCCCTCCCGACAACCGGCTGGGTAACAGGGGGAGCTCTTTCTGATCTGCCGAGTGTCCCCGGAACTGATAAGGAGTGAGTATATGAGTTGTCATTGCGGGCATTGTCACAATGAGCATGAACATCATCATGATCATCACGATGAAGGCGCAGAACGCAAAAAAATGCTGCTGCGCATGGGCGCAAGCGCTCTTTTGCTGGCTTTGGGGTTGCTTTTGCCTGTGCCAGGCTGGGTGGAATTCATCGTTTTGCTTTGTGCCTGGGGGATTGCTGGGTATCCCGTGGTGATTGCCGCTATCAAAAATATTTTGAAGGGTCATGCCTTTGATGAAATGTTTCTGATGACGGTGGCATCCATCGGCGCTTTCTGCCTGGGGGAGTATTTTGAAGGCGTGGCCGTCATGCTTTTATATCAGGTGGGCGAATTTTTTCAGGATTATGCCGTGGATAAGAGCCGGGATTCCATTGCGGATTTGATGGATATCCGCCCGGAGAGCGCCACGGTGGAACGGGATGAAAAGTTTATGGAAGTATCCCCGGAGGATGTGCGGGTGGGAGATATTATCCTGGTGCGCCCTGGGGAAAAAGTGCCTCTGGACGGCGTGGTGCTGGAAGGGGAGAGCATGCTGGATACGGCGGCCCTTACCGGGGAAAGCCAGCCCAGGAAAGCGTGCAAAGGGGACCGCGTGATCAGCGGCTGTGTGAATTTGCAAGGGGCCATCCGGGTGCAGGTGACCCACGCCTATGTGGATTCCACCGTTACAAGGATTCTGGAATTGGTGGAGCACAGCGCGGCCAATAAATCTAAAACGGATCGGTTTATCACTCGTTTTGCCAAGGTATATACCCCGGCGGTGGTTTTAGCGGCGGCGCTGCTGGCGGTGCTGCCCCCGCTTTTCTTGAGCGGCAATTGGCGGGAGTGGATTTCCAGCGCCCTCACCTTCCTGGTGATCTCCTGCCCCTGCGCTTTGGTGATCTCCGTGCCGCTCACCTTTTTTGCCGGTATTGGCGGCGCATCCCGGAAGGGCGTGCTCATGAAGGGAGCCAATTATCTGGAAATGCTGGCCCGGGTGGATACGGCGGTATTTGATAAAACGGGCACCCTCACCAAGGGGATTTTTTCGGTTACCCAGGTGCATGCCAAGGGGATGCGCCAGGAAGAATTGCTTTCTCTGGCAGCATCAGCCGAGCAAATGAGCAATCATCCCATTGCCAAGTCTCTCCGGGAAGCCTGCCCCGACAATGGCATCCATGAGATCACTGAAATGGAAGAAATACCCGGCCAGGGCATCCGCGCCCGGGTGGATGGCAAACGGGTGGCCGTGGGAAATGAGAAAATGATGAAGCAGGAGCGGGTTGCTTGGATGCCCATCAAATCTCCTGGGGCGCTGGTGCATGTGGCGGTGGATGGAAGCTATGCCGGCTGCATCGTGATTTCGGATGAAATCAAAAGGGGCGCAAAGGAAACCATTGCAGAAATAAAAGCCATGGGTATCCAAAAGACCGTGATGCTCACGGGGGACGCTCAGGAGGCAGCGGAGGCCGTGGCCAAAGAACTTCAGGTGGATGATGTATACAGCGGGCTTTTGCCGGACGGGAAAGTGGAATGGGTGGAAAAAATGCTGCCCAAGAAAGGCGAAAAAGGCGCGCTGATCTTTGTGGGGGATGGCATCAACGATGCGCCCGTATTAGCCCGGGCGGATGTGGGTGTGGCCATGGGCGCGCTGGGCTCGGATGCGGCCATTGAGGCGGCGGACGTGGTGCTGATGGATGATGACCCCAGAAAGCTGCCCATGGCCATTGCCCTGGCGCGGCGTACCCTTGGCATCGTGCGGCAGAATATCGGCTTTTCCCTGGGGATAAAGGCTGTGGTCATGGTGCTTGGCATCGTGCATCTTCTGCCGCTGTGGGCGGCGGTATTTGCCGATGTAGGGGTGTGCCTGCTGGCCATTCTCAATGCCATGCGGGCGGCGAAAGCGTAATATATTCCTTTGACATATTTCTCCTTTTTTGATATACTGAAAACATCAAAAATTGAAAAAAAGGGGTGTCGGGATGAACGAAATTTGGGAATTTGTAGTGCAAAATCCGGTGTGGATCATTGTGGCGGCTGTGTTGCTGCTGCTTCTGATCTTCTTTACCAACTATCGCAAAGTGCCGCCGAATATCGCGCTGGTGATTTCCGGCTGCGTCCGCCGTCGCTATAAGGTGAAGGATGAAGATGGAAAAACTGTGGTAAAGAAATTTGGCTACCGCATTGTGCGCGGCGGCGCCACCGTGGTGATCCCCTTCCTGGAGCGGGTGGATAAATTGAACCTGGGCATCATGCAGGTGGATATCCGCACCACCCAGCCCGTGCCTTCCCAGGAATACATTTCCGTGATGGTGGATGGCGTAGCCAATATCAAAATTGGCTCCGATGACGTATCCATTGCCACCGCTGCCGAGCAGTTTTTAAACTGGAAGCAGGAAAATATCGCCGCCATTGCCCAGCAGGTGCTGGAAGGCAATATGCGCGAGATTATTGGCCGGATGACCATTGCGGATCTGGTGCAGAACCGGGATAAGTTTGCCACCGAAACCAGCCGCGCCGCTGCGGCGGATATGGCCAATATGGGCCTGGAAATCATCAATATCACCATCCAGAATTTCTCCGATAAGGATGGCGTGGTGGAAACCATGGCCACCAAGAATATCGTGGAAAAGGAACGGGACGCCCAGATTGCCAAGGCGGAAGCCGAGCAGCAGGGCCATAAGGCCAAGGTGGAAGCCGATGCCTTGATGGCGGAGCAGACCAAGGACCTGGAACTGAAGCAGGCTGAATACAAGATTCAGGCTGACAGGGCCCAGGCAGACGCCGATGTGGCCTATAAGATCCAGCAGGAAGTGGCCCGAAAGAGCTTTGAAGAAGAAAGGGCACAGGCCGAAATGATCCGCCTGCAAAAGCAAACTGAATTGGAGCGCCAGCAGGTGGAAATTCAGAGGCAGAAATTGAATGTGGAGATCCGCGAAAAGGCCGAGGCTGATCGCGATGCCCGCATTGCCCAGGCCGAAGCCGAAAAGGCGGAAAAGCAGGCCCTGGCAGACGCCGCTTACTATGCCGCCCAGAAGGAAGCCGAGGCCATCCTGCTCAAGGGCAAGGCGGAAGCGGAAGCTCTGCAATTAAAAGCGGAAGCCATGCAGCTCTACGGCCAGGCGGCCATGCTGGAAATGGTGGTGGAAAAGCTGCCTGACGTGGCCAAGGCCATTGGCGAGCCCCTGGCGCAGACGGAAAAGATCCTCATGTTTGGGGAAGGCGCGGCTACCGGCCTTGCCCGGGATGTGACCGGTTCCATGATGCAGACCTTTGAAGCCATGAAGAGCTCAGTTGGCATCGATATTCCCAAGATGCTTAAAGATGTGACCACTGGCGGCCTCATTGGCCGTGCGGCGGAAAAGGAAGCGGAAGAAAGCGCACCCGAAGCATAAGCACGCAAAAAACAGCAAAAGGGGCCTGCAGCCTGTTGATGGCGGGCTGCAGGCCTTTGGCTTTTTGAAAAGGAGAAATGGGATGGGGCCAAGAGAATTATTGGATATTCTTCATGTGGCCGAGAGGCTAAAAAATGTAACCCGCCACTGCTACACCTCCAATGGGCGCCATGAAAGCGTGGCGGAGCATTGTTGGCGAGCGGCGCTGATGGCTTTTTTGCTGGAGGATAAATTTCCCCAGGCGGATATGGGCAAGGTGATCAAAATGTGCTTGATTCATGATTTGGGCGAAGCCTTTACCGGGGATATTCCTGCCTTTGATAAAACGGCGGCCGATGAAGAAAAGGAGGAGCAATTGCTGAAAAGCTGGGTGGCCTCCCTGCCGGAGGGCCTTTCCGTCCAGATGCAGGAATTATACCGGGAAATGGAGGAAAGAAGCACCCTGGAGGCCCGGATTTACAAAGTGATAGACGGCCTGGAGGCTGTGATCCAGCACAATGAATCCGATCTTTCCACCTGGATTCCCCGGGAATATGAAATGAATCTGACCTATGCCGAGGATCGCGTGAAGTTTTCCCCTTATCTTATCAAGCTGCGTCAGGCCATTCGGGAGGATACGGAAGAAAAGATTCGGGCGGGGCACAGGGTAGACAGATCGCCCAAATGATGATAAAATAAAGGCCGATTACCAATGAATGATGCGGAGGTCGATTATGAAGCTTTATCTGGTGCGCCATGGGCAAAGCGAGGGAAATATTTCCGGTTGTGTGAACGGGCAAAAGGATGTGCCATTGACCGAGCAGGGCTATGAAGAGGCCCGGCGCGCCGGACAATATCTGGAGGGGCTTACATTTGACCGGATTTATTCCAGCGATCTGATCCGCACCGTTCAGACGGCCCAGACCGCTATCCCCGGCTGCGAGCCCATCCGGCTTTCCTTGCTTCGGGAACTCAATACCGGCGATCTGACTGATAGGCCGCTGAAGGAAATTCGCGAAAGTACAGATGAAACATTGCGCACGGCTCTTCGCTGGCAGAATTATGCCATTTATGGGGGCGAGGATTGGAGCATGCTCCAGGCCCGGGCGGGGAAATTCCTGAAAATGCTGGAGGAAGATCCTTGCGAGCAGGTCATCGCCTTTGCTCATGCGGGCTTCCTCCGGGCCACTCTGGAAATGGCCATTCTGGAGGGCGGCAGGATCGATGCCCGGCATATCCGCTGCCCCAATGCTTCGGTGATGAAGCTGATATATGAGGAGAATACGTGGAGGCTGCTCTCCTGGGGCGCCGGTATCCAGTGATTGCATATAAAAAGGAATCGCTTCAAGCGATTCCTCAGAATGCTGACAAACCCCGCAAACGCAAAAATGGCTGCAAGAATGCGGCCATTTTTGTTTGCTCAGTAAATGGGATCCAGGTAGAATTTCCTCTCGGCCACCTTGGCAAAGCGCTCGGAGAAATAGGGATTGAATACATATTCACCCTTTTCCGTTTTCAGGGTGACCTTGCCAAGATCAAAGGAAGCGGACATGAACTGGCCCGTTTTCAGATTGCGGATGGTGGTGAAATTGCCTTCCTTTTCGCAGGCCCAGTCGCTCAGGGCTTCTGCCTTATCCATGGCCAGGGCATAGGTGATCAGGGCATTTTTTCCAAATTCGGCGGCCTGCCATTCATAAATGGCGGCGCTGCCTTCCCGGCCCTGGTTCACCATGTTTTCCAGGGGATGATAGAAATCATGCATGTAGCCAAGAGCGGAGGAAAGCTTCACGGGCGTTTCCTGGCCGGCGCTCATGCAGCCGCCGCAGAAAAGCTTCACGCCCTCGCCGCCCCGGGTGATGAGCAGCTCCCGGTCTTCCCGGCCCCGCTGGATCTTGGTTTTGTTATCCCGCTGATTGATCACGAAGGTGGCGCCCAGGCGGATGGGCTCGCCCATGCAGGCGTAGTCCAGCATCAGCATCATGCCGGGCAGGCGCATCAGCCATATGCGCAGCACATTCCGCCGCCCATAGCCAATATCCCGCTCCCGGGCAAACTGATTGCCCATATCGCTGGCCACGATCTGCACGTCATCCCATTTTTTATTGCACAGCAGCTGATTGCCAAGCAGGCGCATGGTGGCGGCGCTGCCGCTGTCATTGAGCATATTCAGCCGTCCCCTCTGGGTGTAAATCTGGGGCAGGGAATGGCTGCGGTCGCTGAGGGAAAAAGCATAGGTGCGGGAGCGATAGTTGCAGTGGCCGGGATCGGCCAGGATGCGCTCCTTGCCCACGGTGACGGTGAAGCTGTTCTGGTCCATGTGGCTATGGCCCGCTTTGGTGTATACCGGGGCCTTGGGATCGTAGCCCGCCATGATGGCCACGGTGGTGCGGGTGTTTTCCCAGGCATCCCTACTGATGAGGATGCCCCGCTCATAGCGGGATTCCAGGGGAAGATTGGCTTCCTTGGGGGTGATGGGCGCGGCGCAATCGGGCAGGTTCAGGATGGTCAGATAGGAAAACTGATTGACGAAGCCAAAGGTGGCCAGTTCGTCCGGCAGCTGGATGCGGCTTTCGTAAGTGGTATTTAATAGCCAGCTGGCCAGGCCCCGGGCGGTTTCATCCTCGGCATATTTGGCTACGAAAGCCAGCAGATTGCCCGTGGGGCGGAAAATGGCGGCGCTGTCGCCGAAATTTACGCTTCGAGGCGCCCAGCCCACGCTGCCAATGGGCTTCACGTACAAAAGGCTGGCGGCATACCAGGGCATGAGATGGGCAAGATGCTGATATTCAATGCCTTCATCATAGCCCAGGCGCATGGCGATTTCAAAAAGATTGGCCTGCTGAAGGGCGGCATAGTTGGAATACTGCAGGGTTTCGCCGTAGTCATTCTGGCTGTACTGCTCGGTAAAGAGCGCGGCGAAATCCAGGGCAAAGCGGATGTTTTCCTCGTCCCCCAGCAGCATGGCGGATACGCCCAGGCCATTGGCCAGCACGGTGGTCCAGTTGCCGTAATGGGCGGGCCGTTCGGTGGTGAGGGTTACTTCCAGAAAAGCGCGGCACAGGGGGATGGCGGTGCTTTGCAATTTATCCAGAATGGCCTGTTTTTCTTCTGCAGAGAAAAGATCCCCTGCATTGGCATAGGCTTCGGAAAGGGCCAGGGAGGCGTGCCCGGCTTCCAAGGCGCCGATGGGCTGAAGCGCGGTTTGGGAACGGAAATTTTCCCGGAAATCAGGGCCCACCCACTCTTCCTTGGAAAGGGCCAGCAATTCTTTTACCCGATTGCGGATCCATTGCCCTATCCCTTCATCCTTTTCCATGGCCCAGATGAAGGCAGCGTCGCTCATGCGCTCCCAGCAAAGATGATACCAAAGCTGGGTATCATCCTCCTGCACCCACTGATCTTCCTGGGTATTCTTTTTGCACCTGGCATAAAGCTCCCGATACAGCCGCTTCTGGAAGGAATCCTCCGGCGTATGACGAAGCCGTTCCGCTTCATCCTGGCGAATAAAAAGCGTCATAGGTTTATCCTTTCTTCATGTAAGGCGGGTTCATCATGCGGTCAATTTCCGTGATGCCATTTTTATAGGCTTCGCACAGGGCCAGCATGATGGAGCCATGGCTGTGATGCTCGTCATGAATGGGGCGAACGGCGGTGAGATAGGCATGGATGGTGCCCTTATCCTCGCCTTCGCCGGGGCAGCACATGCCCTGCACGCCGTTTTCGGTGCCAAAATCATCGGTGATGCAGTAATCGCACAGGCCCTGGATGGCCTTTTCAAAGGCTTTTTTGTATTCTTCGCCCAGGATACCCAACCGCACGCCCACGCCGATGCCGTAAGCGATCAGCGCGGTGCCGCTGGTTTCTTCCCAGGCGCCTTCCATGGGAATTTCCTGCCGCCACAGCCCGCGAATGGACTGGTGGGGAAGGAGATTTTTGCAGAAGTCCTTATAGTATTTCAGGGTCTTTTCATAGTAGGGGGAATCCTTGGGCAGGTAATCCAAGAGATCTGCAAAGCCCATCATACACCAGCCGTTGCCCCGGCCCCAATGATCCTCGGACATTTTTTCGTAATCCGGGAATTTACCCTTGGACTGATGCAGAAGCCCGCAGGTAGGATCCAGAAATTCTTCATACATCAAAATGCACTGCTCGGCAGCGTAATCGATGTATTTCTTTTCATTGAGGGCCACACCTGCAAAGAGCATAAAGGGGGTGATGGCCATCACCACGTCGATCCAGATCTGGTGGGTGCCGTTGGGATTGGGATCGCAGATAATGCCCTTGTAATTCCGGGGAGCATTCAGGGTTTTTTCGGCATATTCCCGGATCAGCTCCGTGCATTCGGGATATTCTCCTTCCATGCACAAAAACGCCCGCCCATTGCCGCCGCAGCGGTATGCCTCGAAGAAATAGTGAGGATGATTGATGTTGTCCGGATAGCGATTGAGATAGGCCTTGGCGATCTGCATGGCTTCTTCGTCTTTTCCGGCTACGGCCACTTTGGCCATGGCAAAGGCCGCCAGCAGGCCAAAATAATCCCGAATCTCGGTAATTTCATCTAGATGCTTATACAGGTTTTTAGCCAGTGTCAGCGTTTTGATTTTTTCCCGTGCCATCAGCAGTCACTCCCTATTTTTTTACAGATTCGCCTTGATCTTTTCAATCATTTCGGCATACTGTTCATCAGTGAGATAGGTTTTGCCGGGGTTCATGGCGAATACGCCGCCCCATTCAAATTCATCCTTATACTTGGGCACCAGATGGAAGTGGAGATGGCAGCCGGTATCGCCATAGGCGCCGTAATTCACCTTTACGGGATGGAAAGCGGCGTGGATGGCTTTGGCGGCCCGGGCCACATCGGCAAAGTAGGCGTTGCGCTCTTCATCGGAAATATTCACGATTTCGCTCACATGATCCTTGTAGGCCACGATGCAGCGGCCGGGATGGCTCTGCTCCTTAAAGAGGATCAGGGTGCTCACGCTCAGCTCACAAATATAAATGCCGAAGGCGTCCAATAGTTCGCCTCGCATGCAGTATCCGCAGTTGGTATCCTTCATCATGGTTTCCTCCTTATTTGGCAGTAATGGTCCAGCAGGCAAAGGCGAAGGGGGGCAGCTCGCAGGCGATAGAGGCCGCGCCTTCAACCAGGGTCACTTCACGGAATTCGGTCACTGCCAGCTCGGTGCAGGGAGGATTGGTGACCACGTTATTCTGCTTGGCGTCCACCTGACGCATCACCACTTCCGCCTTCTGTCCTTCCAGCTGCTCCACCGTGCAGGCTATCTGAAGAGGATCTTCGCTGGGGTTGGTGACGATCATGTATACCTGATTGCCCTTGCGGGTTGCCCGGGCGCGGAAATTGGTGTTGCCCTGGATCACCACTTCGTCATCCAGCATGCCGCAGAGCATATGCACCGCATGGCCGTTGGGGGTGGGGGCGTAGCCGCCTTCGGGCAGGCGCAAATACTGGGTGTAGCTCATCTGGAGCTCGGGATTATGGAAAGTGCACCAGGGGAAGATATACATGCCGTGGAGATCGGCGCCCCGGAGCATGCCGGTCAAGGTTTCGGAGGCATTCTGGAGGCTGTCGGTCAATACGCCGGTGGCACGGCGGGTACCGTATTCATCAAAGAAGAGGGGCGCATCCGGCAGGCCGTACTTGACCACGTCGCTCTTGTGCATGTTATACATCTGCTGCAGGCAGTTGTTATCGGGGTTATAGGCATGGAAGGAATAGAAGTCGATGCGCTTGTCTGGATCGGTGTCCTCGGCCAGGGCCTTCATATAATCGTGCCACAAGCCGCGCAGGGTCCAGCCGCCGGTCATGGCGGTGCCGCCCACCTTCAGATTCCAGCCCCGGCGTTCGTTCAGGCGCTTCACCACATGGCAGATGCAGTTGTACAGGGGCATATATTCGGCCACGGTAAGGCTGCCGAAGGAGGGAATTTCGCTTTCGTTGGATACTTCGATGTATACGATGTTGTCGCACAGGTCCTTGCAGTGCTCGATTACCTTTTCCACTACTTCTTCGTATTTTTCGTAGCTCATCAGGCCATCGGCGGTTTCGCGCTCGAAGCGGCGAATATTCAGCATGGCTTCATCCGCCAGGCGGCAGAAGGAAGTGAGATAATCTTCAAAATGGGTTTCGGAGGGACGGGAAATGGGCCAGTCATAGGGATAATAGCGCTTATCGCCCAGCTTATCTACGCCGATCTGATAGTTCCAGTCGTAGGTGTCCGTTTCGATATCCCAAATTTCATCCAGGGTCACCCAGGTGCGGATGATCTTGGGACGGCAATTGTTGCTCACCCAGAAATCGGCAAAATCGGCGGGGGGAGTATAGCGGAGGGTGGAATTCTGATAGAGCTCTACCCGGGGCCAGGTGCGCACGGTCTGGCCGGCTTTTACGGCGAAATTCATGGTCTGCATAGTGATAATCTCCTTTCAAATATGGGTTGATTATGAAAACTTGTTGTTATGAGAATTATAATATGGATGAAATTTGTTGTCAAGCGCAAAGGGGGCTTCAACTGCCGGTTTATGAAAACGTAACGGCGGTTCGATTGTTTTTTGCCCGGGGTCATTTTATAATACAGTTGACCGGTTCAGAGCTGACAGGAAGAAATGGGAGGATGCACGCATGGAAAACATGGGGAGTATCATCAGAAACTTTCGCAAGGCCCGGGGATGTACCCAGGATGAAATGGCCCAATATCTGAATGTAACCTATCAGGCAGTATCCAAGTGGGAAAACGGCGCGGCGCTGCCGGATGTATCCCTGATTCCATCCATTGCCGCTTTTTTGCGGGTGACTACGGATGAGCTCTTTGGCTACACTCTGCATGTGATGACCAATAAGGAAGCGCTAATCTCTATGATGGTGCGAAACCGCATTCTTTGCCGGGATACACGAAAAGAAACAGAGGGAAATCTTTTCCGATACTATATCAATTCAGAAAATTTTACGACCAATGCGCAGCTTTACAAGCTGGGAGAAGTGTTTGCCGATCGCATCCGGGAAGAACATTTTCAGTTTGATGCCTTGGCCGGGCTGGCATATCACGGCATTGCCCTGGCAGCGGCTACGGCTGTGTCCCTTTACTATAAATACGGAATCAGCGTGCCCTTTTTCTGCGATCGCAGGACGCCGGACAAAAGGGGAAGGATGATTTGCGGCTATACGCCCAAAAACGGAGAAAGGATTTTGCTGATCGATGATACCTTGAGCACGGGTAAAACCATGGTGGAGCGCATCGAACGGCTGAAAGAACAGGCGGATGTGGAAATTGAGGGGGCGCTGGTGATTCTCAATGAAGCGCAAAAGGATGGCATGCGCATGATCAACGAAACTTATGGCGCCAAAGTGTGCTCTCTGATTACGGATGAGGATATTCAGATGGCGATTTTGGATAAGATCATTGTTTTGTAAGAAGGATTATCACGTTTAAAAATCAATATCCTCAATTTCACCGTTGTCGATATAATTTTTCAGCAGATGCACTTCTTTATCGATGGGATTTTTCATGAGATAGGGGTTCAGATGCCACACGTCCTTGCCGTCCGTGGGATCATGAGCCGCATAGCCGCTGACGATATAGGTGCGGGGCAGGTAGGTGCGGGCCAAGAGCATGCTGCGGCGAAGGTGATAGGGCGCGGTGACGATATATACCCTGAAGGGCGAACGCAGCCGTAAATGGCGCTCCAGCTGAATGGCGCCAAAGAGCATGTTTTCCCTGGTGGTGGTGGCTTCGTTTTCCAGAAGAATGTGATCCTTGGGCACTCCGAATTGCAGCAGATATTCCTGCATGCACTCCGCTTCCGTCATATGCCCCAGCTCTGTATCGTGGTAAACGCCGCCGGTAGGGATCACATAGGAAACCCGGCCGGCAAGATACAGGTGGGCAGCGGCCCGGGAGCGCATTTCCATTTCTTCCGGCGGGCCCCCGAGCAGCAGGGCGGCCACGCCGGTGAGCCCGTCGTCTTTCCAATCGCCGTATACGATCTGGCTGATCTGTTCCCGGGTCAATTCGTTCAGGCGTTTAGGATCATAAGCAGAGTATTTCATGTTTTCCTCCTTCTATCAGGCTTTCAGTGTGGTAATTTCGCCTTCGTTCACCAATACCTGATCTGCGCCGGCATCCATATCCTGCATGGAGAGGAAGCCGATGTTTCCTTTGTTGTGCACCAATATAAGGGGCAGGCCGGTATGATTTTCAGAAGAGATATCGGAAAGGAGCAGCCTGTCCACCCGGGTGCTTTCGCCGATAAAGATGCTGTCCCGGGGCATGGTGTCCTCCCGGCGGTACATATGCTCCACCGTCATGCGCTTTATGCGGGTGTTGGCGTCCACCTGAATCAGAGGATAGCACATTTCCACTTTGGGCGGATGCTGGAAATCCCCTTTGCGCACGGGCATGGCCTTGGAAGCGTAAATGTGGTCAAAGGAGAGGGCATCGTAATCTCCGGTGGTTTCCCCTTCATAATACTTGGTCACGCCGATGCAGTATTGATAGTAAGTGCCATACACATTGGAAATATGAATATTGTGCACCTTCTCATGCACCAGTAAGAGCCTCACGGCGCTGTGGCATTCCTGAGCGAAAAGACCGTCGATCTGGATATTTGTGATATCGCCCCCCATGCCTTCATGGGCATTGAGGGCCACCAGATCATCATAGCAGGTGCCCTTGAGATTGCGGATCACGCCAAAGTGGCAATTGCCGTTTAAGTGGACGCCATCCATATTCAAGGGAACGGGGTTGCCTTTGTTGTAATCAAAGGTGATATCTTCAATGGTAAAGTAGGATACGCATTCCATATTCACCCCGTAGGTGGTGGGATCCTTGAGGGTGAGGGAGGAAAGCTTTAAATTGGTTACATTATAAAACAGCATGCCATAGCTATAGAATTCCCGCACGGGAAATTCCAATGCCCGCTGGGGATTGGGCATCTGCTCCATATTATTGCAGTTCCAGATGCCGCCGGAAATTTCGATATTGGTGCAGGGGACGTCCGGGGCGTAATCATCCACATAACCCCAAAGATGGGCCCGCTTGGGCACTTGATAAGCATTCTCCCGCAAGCGCTTGGCGGGATTTTTTACCATTTTATTCCGTGCCATCACGCAATTGGATTGGGGCGCCAGGCGAATTTCCGCAAACCGGGGCAGCTCCAAACGGAAATTGGAGGGCAGCTCCAGAGGCGCAGAAATGAGATAATGGGCTTTGGGCGGTGGAAGCGTTACCTGGCATACGCCGCTGTCGATCATTTCCTGAATGGCTTTTGTATCGTCATGAATACCGTCGCCATATAGCGTGTACATTTATTTTCCCTCCTGATAGATGAATTTGCGATTTTCCACTGCTTCAAAGGGCAGATCAAATACGCCGTTTTCGGCAATATAGTGCATATCCGTTTGCATGTGGGAAACGGTGAAATGGCCGTCCTCATATTCCATCATTTCATAGCCCCAGGCCCAGCGCGGAGAGAATATATTGAAGGTGTAGCCTGTTTCCGTTTTCATGCCCTCATAGGCATAGCCGCCGATATCGATCATGGGTTTTCCGGCGCAGGAAAGGGTTTCGTTGTGGTGTGTATGCCCCCGGAAGAGGCAGATGATCCTTTTATCCTGCAAAAGGGACTGGGCACGGGGAGAAACGCAACCTTCCCTGAACATATGGGCGCAGAGGATGAAGGGGCCGTCTTTGGCATTTTTCAGGGCCTGCTCCAGATAATCTTCATCAATCCCCGTGTAGGGGCTGCCGGAAGCGCTTTGGGCGGGCGTTTGGGCAAAGGTATCCAGGAAAATAGCAGTGAGTCCCTCCAATTCCAAAGTGAATTGCCGGGGCGTGCCAAAGATATTTTGCCATTTTTCGTTGCTGTAGCTGTCGTGATTGCCGGGGATCACATAAACTGGAGCAGGAAACCGGGCCATGTATTCATCCCGGAATTTTAAGCAGTAGTTTTCCGGCAATTTTCTAAAATCCGCATCGTCAATGGAAAGATCGCCCAGCACGAAAATTTGATCCAGGGGCACCTTTTCATGTTCCCTGAGAATATCGGAAAGCATTTTTTCCATTTTCTGTTCCTGGGTGAGGCCAAAGGCGTTGCCGCTGGCGGCGGAAGCAATGGCTTCCGGATGCGTTTTTTTTAGTTCCGCTTCGGAAAAATTGGTGGTGAAGTGCATATCCGAAACCAGCAGAATTCTTCTTTTCATGGGCTTCTCCCTTATTTCCAGAAATGCATCATGGTTTCCAGGTTTTCTTTGCCCAGGGGGCTCAATTGATCCATATGATGCGCTTGGATCCATTGGCAATGCGCATAGGCCTTTTCCCGGTTCACCGGCCGGGGCGTATCTCCCAGCAGGGAAAGGATATTTTTCATATAGATTTTTTCCAGCACATCCCGGGGAAGGGGCATGGGGGTGATGGTATTGCCGAAATAATCAAAGGGTTGGCTTCCCTCCAGAAAATTTCTTGCCAGCTCGTGGCGCACTTCGCCGTAGCCCGCGGCATACAGATCGCTGCCCAGAATGAGCCTGTCCTGATAGCGCAGGAAGAAATTCTTCCAAAGGCTCGTATCTTTGGAAAAATTCACATACATTTCGCCCCCGGCGGTGAGATCCAGATATACGTTGGGATAGGTATCCAGCAGACGGCATGCACCTTCATAATTTCCGGAAATGAAATAGAAATGGGCCAGGATAAAGCGAACGCGGGGATAGCGGGCGATCACTTCTTCCATTTCTGCATAGAGCTCATCCAAGGTCAGATGCTCTTTCCCGTACACCCGGCCCAGGGCAATGGCGGTAGGGGTGGCGGTCTTTATATCCCAGGAAGCCCGGGGATCTCCTACATGGCAAAGCACTACGCTGCCAAGTTCGTTGGCATAGGAGAAAAACGCGGAGAACGAGGGGTGGTTCAGCCCTTTCCCTATTTCCTTGCGCACTCTGGGATGCATTTCCAGAAATTTAAAGGCGTCAAAGCCCATTTCCATCGCTTCTTTTCCCTGCTGCAGATAGAGGGCCGGATCATCGCCGTGCCAAACGCAGCCGGCATAGGCATGGCAGGGCAAAGAAAGCCGATCTTTGATATAGAGCACCTTCAAATTTTCCAGAATATCGTGGTAGGGCTCATTATGATCGCAACGGGGAACGGAAAGCAGCCCGATCCGGCTGATGGAAAGCTGGGCGCACAGCGCTTCAAAGCCCTTTACCGAATCGTCAACGGGCTGGGGAAAACAAAGATGGGCATGGTTTTCCATGGCGGGAATACCTGGATCATATTGCTTGGACATGGATACTTCTCCTTTGCAGAGGGTTTATACAGTAAGCTCCAGATCGTCAGAGGCTTTCAATGCAGGAATGCCCTTTTCGCTGAGGGCGGCCAGGCATTCCATCACGCTGATCAGGCGCTTATTGGAATAATGGGTGATGCACACCTTTTTCACCTGGCTGCCTTCCAACACGGGCAAATAATCCGTGGCCGGGAAATGGGCGGATTCGCAGATCAATAGATCGATTGCTTTTTCCTTGGCGACGGTCGGGAAATCAACGCCGGGGTTTTTCAGGTCGCCGGTGCAAAGCACGGCTTTTCCTTCTGCTTCCAGGAGATACGCAAAGGAATGGGGGCAATGCTGGGTGGGGATGGCGGTCGCTTTCAGGGTGCCGTCGTCATATACCACGCCTGCTTCCGTTTTCTGGTATTTGATTTCCTTAGGCGCGTTATTGAGGGTCACTTTCAGCCAGTTGTCGATCACCTGGGCGGCTTCCATGATGGGCAGGCAGATCACGGGATCGGGGGTTTTGAAATACCAGGTGAGCAGATCCACAAACTGGATCAGCCCGTTGGTGTGATCGCCGTGCATGTGCGTGATGAATACGCCCTTTACGTCATCTATGTTTCTGCCGCGGGTGCGGAGGGCATCGATGGCCGGGGTGCCCATATCCACAAAATAAATCTTGTCCTTCACTTCAATCATGATGCTGGAGCACTTGCGATCGGGTTCCGGTACGCCATGGCTGCTGCCGATAAAGGTGATTTTCATAATATATCTCCTTACTATAAATATTTTTGCTGTATAGATTATAGCAAATTTCAGCAGGCATAGCAACAAAAGATTGGATAAAAAAAGAACCGCGCAAATGGCGGGCACCCGAAAAACAGCTTCAATCCTGGCGATTTGATCTGCAGGGCCTGTGCTTGTATATATTGTAAACGTATGATAGAATAAAGGAAATGAACCTATAAACCATAATATATCAACCCGTTACATGATTATAAATTGATAGGAGAAGATTTATGAATGCAAGTTTGCTGGGATTTTTTAGCGGATTTCCGACTCGTCACTTTACGGACAGCATCGCTGAGATACTTAGGCAGAAACTAAATGTTAGAGATAGTCTTATATTTGTCAGCGGTTGGCCGGATGACTGTGAACAAAACGATAGTGACTCCCATGGAATGCATCAGATGTTTGCCGAATGCAATATGCCTTTTGCAAAGCACTGTGTAATTGATAATCGGATCAATGCAGATGAAGCAGTAAAATTGGTTCGTGAGGCATCTTGTATTTTTCTCATGGGTGGGAATGCAACACTACAGTTTCAGTTGATGTGCGAAAAAGGTATCTTAGATGCAATCCGTCAAAGTAGTGCTGTGATATTGGGCGTAAGCGCAGGCGCTATGAACATGGGCGGTCCTACAGTGGATATATATGAGTCTCCTGTGCCTTATGAAGGATTAGGATTTGCTAATATTACAGTCAAGGCACATTATCCGTTTAATGATGAATTGTTACAGTCTTTGAGGAAGGTGTCCATGGAAGTTCCGGTATGCCTTATGACGGATGAAAGTGCAATTTTTGTAACAAAGGATATGATTACATCGATAGGTCAAATCTATCGGTTGGTAAAAGGAGATATTGCTCCGCTTACACAGCAACAGTTGGAACAGATGCGGAATCGTTAAATTCCGGTTTGGCGTCAAATATAAAAGCGTATTTCTATACACCGAGCGCCCAAGGTGCTTGCAAACGAGTGTACGGGCATAAGAAACGGAGCGTATCGATAACGATGCGCTCCGTTAACTATTTTATGAAGCCCCGCCTAAGGCGGTTCTTTCTGGTTGCCGAAAAACGGCTTTTATTGATTTGCCTGTGCAGGGAATGATCTATCAAGCTTCGGTAAAGGCGTCTTTGCCCAGGCCGCAGATGGGGCATACCCAATCATCCGGGATATCTTCCCAGGCCGTGCCGGGGGCGATGCCGCTATCAGGATCGCCAACTTCGGGATCGTAAATGTAACCGCAGGGACATTCAAACTTTTTCATAATCATTTCTCCTTTAAAATCATTTTTGAAGGAAAGCTTTTCTTGCTTTCCGGAGCTTCCTTACGTTTTTATTATACACAGCTTCCATGAGCTTGAAACAAAATAAAATAAAAAAATTTGCAGCTATTGACAGGGGAAAACCATAGGCTTATCCTAAATAAAAAAAGGAGGAGAAGAGCATGAGAATATTATTAACCGGCGCCCAGGGCTTTGTAGGGGCGCGAATCCGGGAGCATATGCCGGTGATCGCTGCGCCTTCTTTGCGCAATGCTTCGTTGGATCAGGTGAAAAGGCTGATGGATGAAATAAGGCCCGATGCCATTATCCACACTGCCGCTATATCGGATATTCCTGCCTGTGAAAAGGATCCGGAGGGCTCCTATCAGGCCAATGTGCTCCTGCCCGTCTATCTGGCCAAGGCGGCGGGGAGCAGCAAGCTTGTGATGTTCAGCTCCGATCAGGTGTATGCCGGCTGTGAGGAGGAAGGGCCCTATCAGGAAGATATCGTGTGCCCGCCCAACCGATATGCGAAGCAGAAATTGGAAATGGAGCAGCGGGTATTGGATATGGCTCCGGACGCCGTGATGCTCAGGGCCACCTGGATGTATGATATGCCCATCTATGGGGTGAAAAACCGGGGCAATTTTATCGTGAATATGCTCAAGGCCGCCGCAGAGCATGCGCCCCTTTCTTTTTCGGATACTCAGTACCGGGGCGTTACCTACGCCCGGGAGGTGGCCCGGTGCACGGAGCTTTCCCTCTCTCTCCCTGGGGGCGCTTATAACTTTGGCAGCGAAAACCACCTTTCCATGTATGAAACCGCTTGCTTCCTCCGGGATGAATTGCATTTGAATCTGCCCCTGGAGCGTGGGGAAAATAGGCATAATCTATGGATGAATTGCACAAAACTGAAAGAAAATGGCATCCACTTTCCCTCCACCGTGGAAGGGCTACGCATGTGTATCCAGGATTATCAGCTGGGGTGAATGGCGCATTGCAGAGGCAGGAAAACTATGCTATAATTTGAAGCGCACGCTGCGATGCACGTGCTTTTACCAAGCATAAAAGGAGATTATCATGAACGCTGCAGACCGGCATCTGATTGCTACGGATTTGGATGATACCATCCTGAGCCAGCTTTATTCCCTGAGCGCAAAATCTACCAGTAAGCTGATGGCATTAAAGGAAGCCGGCCATATCGTGATGATTGCCACGGCCCGGCCCACCTGCCTGGCTTTGCCCTATTATCGCATTATGGGGCTGGATTCCCTTTTGTCCACCGTAAATGGAAATTATCTGTATCATCCCGATGATCCGAAAATTCCTATGATTCGCCATGAATTAAATGAGGGGCAGATGCAATGGATCCTGGATGCTATGAAAAATGCGGGGATTAATGAAGGCTATTTGCATATAGATGATCTCATCTATCTTCACGGCCAGGAGCCTGATCATCCTTATTTCCATTTGATGTTTGGCCAAAGCGAGCTGCGCGTGGTGGATCAATTGCCCCTTTTGCCCTGCGGCCGGTTTTTTGCCTTTTCGCCCACCATCGCTCAGGCCCAGGAAGCTGAAGCTCAGCTTGCCTCCTGCCAGGGGATCAATGTGATTACTCGTCCCAAAGAGGATGGCACGGCCCATATGGTGATCACCCCCGTTACGGCGGATAAGTGGTATACCGTGCAGGAAGCGGCCCGCTATTACGGCATTGATGAAAAGAATATCTGGTGCTTTGGCGATGAAGAAAACGACCGCCTGATGGTGATGAATGCCGCCCATGGTCATGCTATGGTGAATGGAAATCCCAAATTGGTGGCCGATATGCGTGCTCTGGGTAAGGGCGTCACCCGGCTGCCCTGCAGCGAGGACGGCGTAGGAGATATATTGGATCAGCTGCTGAAATAAAAATCAGGCCAGCCCGAAAGGCCGGCCTCAGACTGTCAAAAAACCCCTGGGATGCGTCGAAGGGCCGTATTCCGCGAGCTCAAAGGTCGCCTTGCTTCCTACCGGTCGCAATTCTCCCTTTCGCTCGATTCCTCCGCTTCGCTGTATCCGCCA
>SVGW01000109.1 GCA_015056125.1 Clostridiales bacterium
TGGCGGATACAGCGAAGCGGAGGAATCGAGCGAAAGGGAGAATTGCGACCGGTAGGAAGCAAGGCGACCTTTGAGCTCGCGGAATACGGCCCTTCGACGCATCCCAGGGGTTTTTTGACAGTCTGAGCAAGCCATACCAGTGAGTATGGCTTGCTGTTTGTATATGGCTGTGATAGAATGATGACGACAAAAATGAATCCGGGAGGTGAGCATATGGCCATGTGGAATCCGTGGAGGGGCTGCAAAAAGTGCAGCGACGGCTGCCTCTATTGCTACATCCATAAAGGGGATGCAAAGCGCGGAATTGATACAGGCATCATTGAAAAAACAAAAGACTTTTTTAAGCCCGCAGAGCTTTTGAAAAATGGGAATTTCAAAATGAAATCGGGCATGGTATATACCTGCTTTTCTACCGATTTTCTGATCGAAGAGGCGGACGCCTGGCGCCCCGAATGCTGGCAGATGATGAAGCAGCGTCAGGATTGCACATTTCTGTTTCTCACAAAGCGCATCCACCGGTTTATGGACTGTATTCCCGATGATTGGGGGGATGGCTATGAAAACGTAGTTGTTTGCTGTACGATTGAAAATCAAAAGAATGCTGATTACAAGCTCGCCATTTTTAATCGTCTCCCGATCAGACATAAATGCATCACGGCTCAGCCCCTTATCGAAGATATTGATATGGAGTGCTATCTGGATGGGATCGAGCTTGTGGTTGTGGGCGGTGAATCGGACAAGGATGCAAGGCCGCTTGATTACGCCTGGGTGCTGAATATCCGGGAACAGTGCATCAGAAAAAACGTATCTTTTGAATTCAGACAATGCGGAACGCATTTTATCAAAGACGGAACGGAATATAAATTACAGACAAAGGACCTGTGTGCGCAGGCAAGGAAGGCCAATATCAACTATCAAGCCAACAGTTCGTCAAATTCCAACTCAATGAACACCCCATAAAGATTCACTTATTCGCCGTTTCAGCAGGACACAGTGATTCCCGGGCATTACGTATGTTCCCGCGTACATAAAAAGCGAGCATCCGGCAGCATGCCGGATACTCGCTTTTCGTATCCTTTCCAGGAGGAAAAGCCGTTTTACTTGATCAAGCGGATATCCTTGCCCAGGAATGGAATGGCCATGCCGGTGCGCGTGTCCAGAAGGCGGGAGGAGAGGCGCTCGGTGTAGCGCTTTTCCAGCTCCGTCCGGGAAAGATTGGTGGTGATGGCGGTGCAGAGGCCATGGCTCAGCCGGGAGTTAATCAGGTTATACATCTGCTCCACGGTGATATTTTCCATCATGGGCTCCACTCCCAGATCATCAATGAGCAGAAGGGGCGCTTCAAAATATTCCTCCGCCGTTTCCCCGGTGCGGGAGAAGCAGGCATTTTTCAGCGCCATGAAAAGATCGTTGGCGGAGGTGTAGAGGGCGTCCACGCCCTGGCTCCGGGCGTGGTTGCCGATGCACTGGAGAAGATACGTTTTCCCCAGGCCGCTGCCTCCGTGGAGCAGCAGGGTTTTCTGGCTGCCAAAGGGCACCTGCAGGGCATACTTCTGGCACTTTTGCTTCACGATTTCCATGTATTCCCGCTGGGATACATCGGTGCCGGGCAGGGGCGTTTCCGGAAAACGGGAAGCATCGTAATTTTCAAAGGTATGCTCGCCCTGGGCAATTTCGCCCTCCTGGGAAAGATGGGCAAGATAGGCCTGCTTTAAGCACTCGCAGGGCTTCTGGATGGAATTTTCATAGACGTAGCCCAAGTCCCCGCAGAGTTTGCAGCTGCACACGGGGCTGAGGTAATCCTTAGGATAGCCTCGGCTTTCAAGGAGCGAGGCGATCTTTTCATTATAGGCCGCCATGCGCTTTTCCGGGTCTTCTCCTACGCTTGCGCCGAACATGCCCCGCACCGAGCGCATCACCATTTCATGGCGCTGGTCGATCAGCTTTTGAATATCCGGGTGCCGGGAAGCAATTTCTTCCTTGCGCCGGTTTTCCTCCCGCTCATTCAGCGCCCGCTTGCTTTCCAATTCTGCCGCTACGGCAGCTAAAATACGGCTATCCACGCTGCTTCCTCGCTTCCTCAATCAAATCATCCGATACGGCCAGGAGCT
Source organism: Clostridiales bacterium (assembly GCA_015056125.1). Lineage (GTDB taxonomy): Bacteria > Bacillota > Clostridia > Christensenellales > Aristaeellaceae > RUG563. The sequence continues at coordinate 2,112 of SVGW01000109.1, forward strand.
CCGCCTCGGTGTATTCCCGCTGGGTATATTGCTGGGCGGAAACGGATTTTCCCTTGGGGGCATATTCGGGCTTTTTCCGGGCCTTCACCTGGGAAATATCCGTGATGCCTGCTTCATGCCAGGTGGAAAGAATCTTATCCAGGTAGGCAATTTTGCTGCCCTGGGCGCTGCGAGATTGCTCGGCAGCATGAAGCAGCAGCTCTTTGGACATTGAAAAACCCTTCCATTTTTCATAGAGCAGCCGGTCCGCCGCTGTGGGGCGGCCTGCATGGCCGCAGGCTTCAAAAATTTCCCGCAGGGCCAAATTGGCCTCCCTGAATTTGATCAGATAATCTTTTACCGCTTCTTCGGTATTCAGCCCGCGATCATGCCAGGCAGTGATCAATGCCTGCAGATCTTCCATATTTTTATTGGAGCGGCGGCATTCATCGGCGGCCAATAAAAGCACATTGTGGGGCAGCAGCGCCGCAATATCCCGGTAAAAGTGGATGGCAACGGGCACGGATGCGCTTTTGCCAAGGGCGGCAAACACGGCCAGCGCCTTTCCTTTTTCATCCGATTCCTGCTGCAATTGCTGCTTCACCTGATCCCCCGTGCGGGCATCACTCCGGGAGCGGATGCCGTTTAAAATGCCGTCCAGATATTTAAAGGAGGGATCGCCCTTGGTGGTTTCTGCGCAGGCATCCAGAATGGCTTCCTGAGAAAATTGCCATTCATCCAGCCATTTTTCATAAAGTGCCAGTTCATCCTCGCTGGCCATGCGGCGCTTGCCCATCCGGGAGAGCACTTTTCTGGCTCCATCGTGCACCGCCTGGTGGTGATGGAGGAAGCTATCCGCATCCTCGCAGGTGGATACCTTATGCTCCTTCATGCGCACAGCCAGGGGCTCGGCCCGCTTAAAGGAAAATTGCACGCCCTTTTGTTCGATGCAGTGGTGCAAAAGCATCAGCACCACTTCGGGCTTTAATCCAATATCCTTCACCCATTCCCAGGCCATGGCGATTTCCCCGGGGCTCACCTTGCGCCTTTCCCCAAAGGCGGCGTATACGGCCTCGGCAAAGGATACGTATTCCGTGTCCACATCCATCTGCCCGCCGGGAATATTTCTTCTTTGCATGGGGGAATAAAACCGGTATTTTATCGGCTGATCGCTGATGCGGCTTACCAGCGCCCGACGCTCCCAATAGCGAAGGGCAGCCTCAATTTCGGGCACGGTGAGAAAAAGATCCTGGGCCATTTCCTCCAGGCTATAATCCGGCCCCTTGTTTTCGCAGGCAAACAGCCCCCACAGATACACCTTCACATAATCGCCCTTGGCGGCGGGAAGGAAATCCAGCAGAAATTGATTTTCAACAGCGGTGATGCCATAGCGAAGAGCGTCCTGATCTTTTTCAAACATGGGCGTTCTCCTTCTTGGGCTTGATCAGGGCGCCGGCCTGGGCCAGCACCACGGCCACCATCATGAATACGCAGCCAATATAGCCCCGCAGCGCCATGCGTTCCCCCAGCAGAAGTGCCCCGGAAATTACGCCAAATACCGATTCCAGGGAAAGAATCAACGCGGCATAGGCCGGGCGGCAGTGCTTCTGGCCGATGGTTTGGAAGGTGTAGCCCATGGCGGTGGAGAAAAGGCCACAGTATACCACCGCCCAAAGGCCGCGGAGCAGATGATCCAGCGTGACGGATTCAAAGAGCAGCGCAGGCACGGCGTTCAAAATGGATACCACAAAAAATTGCACCGTGCAAAGCTTCAGAGCGGATACATGGCTGGCATACTGATCGGTGAATAGGATATGCAGCGCCCAGAACACGGCCCCCAGCAGCAAAAACCCGTCCGCAGGGGCCAGGGTGAATGCTTCTCCTTCCGGCACGCACAAAAGATACAGGGAGGGAATGGCCAAAAGCAGGGCCAGCCACGTGGTGAGCTGGGTCTTTTTCTTCATAAAAATGCCAAGCACCGGCACCAGCACCACATACAGTGCCGTGAGGAAAGCGGCCTTGCCCGCGCCCGTTTCCCTTACCCCCAGCTGCTGGAGAAGGGAGGCGATAAAAAGCACAACGCCAATGAGGACGCCGATGAGCGCCTCTTTTTTCCGCATGGGTTGGCCATTTTTTTTGCTTTCCCGGAGCATGAGCGGCAGCAGCGCCATTCCGCCCAGAAAATAACGGATGGACAGGAAGGTGAAGGGGGGGATATACTGGGATCCGTCCCGCTGGGCTGCCATGGCAAAGCCCCAGATAGCGGAAGTGAGGAGGAGCAGGAAGGCATAGCGCAGCTCTTTATTCTTCATTCGTGTTTTTCTCCGTTTCTTGCTCTTGTTCTTTGGAAATCTTTTTGTACCATAAAATGCAGATACCGCTGATCAGGGCGGCAATGCCGTAAGTAATCAGCGCGGCCGTCAGATTGCCATTTTGGGCCAGGCTCCCCGGAATCGTGGAGGAAAGCACGGATGGAATCCTGGCAATCGTGGTAATCATCAGGAACGTGGAAAGCTTCATGGGGGTAAGGCCGATCAAATAGGTGATCATGGATTTGGGGGTGCCAGGAATTAAAAAAAGAATAAATACCAGCAGATTCAGCTTTTTTTCGTTTCGGAGGAAAGAAAAACGCAGCAGCTTTTCCCGGGGAAAGAAGGCCTCGGCAATCTTGATGCCCCACTTTTTTATCATCAGGAAAATGATCGTAGCGGCAATGGCTGAACCGATCAGACACAGCGCCATCCCCTCCAGCCAGCCAAACACAAAACCCGCGCCCACTTCAAAGGGCTCCCCGGGAATGAGGGTGAGCATCTGCAGGACGATAATGCCGATCATGGTGATGGGCCCGATGAAGCCGTGGGAGCTGACAAAATCCCGGAAGGTTTCAGGAGAATCGGAAAACTGTTTTACCAGGGGAATGCCTACAAAATAAGCGATGAGCCCGTAAACCACCAGCAGCACGGCGATAGAAACAATGCTTACGATCCGGCGGGTGTGGAAATCTTCGGGGGCTTCGGAATGAAATCCGTTGGAATGCTGATCTGCCATCGGCTTTTCCTCCTTATAAATAGGAAAAGTGATAATTTGCTATCTTGCATTATACCATCCCTTTTTCCCCTTGGCAATCCCGGAAATTATACGGGCAGGGGGTTCGTGGCCGCCTATGAAGCAGGGGGCTCCGCGCCCTCCGTCCCTCCGAGCCAGAGGATTTCATCCTCTGGACTCCGGTATGCGACAGAGGCATGTTAACTAAGCTGCGTGAATGCGCAAGAAGCTTTGGGAACGGAACAACGATTTACACGGGCACAACGAAAATGAGAAAACGCCGGGGGAGAAAGCAAACTTTCTCCTGCCGGCGTTTTCAGTTTGTCGAAAAAGTATTTTCGACAAACTGCGAATGGAAGTCAGCTAAAGCAGTCTTCCATTCGATCCATCACATTTACTGCAAAAATGGCTTTCCAGCCCTGTGAAAAGGGCTGGAAAGCCTATTTTTGCGATCGTAAATTGATATAGGAAGCGGAATACTTCCGAACCTCACAATTCGGCATTGTCGCCTGTAAGCGGGGTAA
>SVGW01000110.1 GCA_015056125.1 Clostridiales bacterium
TGATGCGTTACTATCTTGATACTAACCCCCACGGTTTTCAGGGGTTTTTGACCGTCTGACGGTTCAAAGAACCCTTGAAAAATAAGGAATAGTTCAGGTTGTGCGTTGAACAAAATCATGGTATAATAATGAGGCAACCGGCCCGAAGGACGGTTGGCCGTCTCGCCGACTCCCGAAGGGGTAGGCGGCGAGCATTATGGTATAATCGCGGAGAAAGGAAGGATTGAAGATGCTGCTTTTTTATGTGCGCCACGGAGAACCTACCTACAATCCCGATGAACTGACCTACCTGGGCCATATGCAGGCCATGGCCGTATGCAAGCGGCTGGCGCTCTTTGGGGTGGATAAGATTTATTCTTCGCCCTGCAACCGCGCCCTCCAAACGGCGGAGCCCTTGGCGAAAATGCTGCATCAGGAGATTACAACGCTGGATTTTTGCAACGAAAATGAAGCATATCGGGATTTTTCGGTGGATGATCCATCCTATGGTCGGCGGTTCTGGTGCTATTTGATCCCCCGGATCAAGCGCATGTTTGTGAGCGAAGAAGTAAGAAAGCTGGATCGGGAATGGTATCATTACCCCGGTTTCCCCGAAAATCGTTTCAAAGAAGGCGTGGAGCGGGTGGCAAAGGAAACCTATGCGTTCATGGAAAGCCTGGGATACCGGCATGATGCGGAAAAAAATTGCTATCAAGCCATTCGCCCCAACGACGATCGGGTGGCCCTCTTTGCCCACGAGGGCTTTGGCAATGTATTTTTGAGCACTCTATTGGATATCCCCTATCCCATATTCTGCACCCGCTTTGGCATGCACCACTCCGGCCTTTCCGTGATTGAAATCAAGGAGGATCAGGAGGGCTATGCCATCCCCCAGGCCCTGATGGTGGGCAACGATGGGCATCTGTATAAGGAAGGCCTGCCCCTGAATTATTACGGAAACAAATTCTGATTCATATAAAGTAAGAGGAAAAGACATGCTGCTTTTTTATGTGCGCCACGGAGAACCCACCTACGATCCTGATGAACTCACCTACCTGGGCCATATGCAGGCCATGGCCGTATGCAAGCGGCTGGCGGTCTTTGGGGTGGATAAAATCTATTCCTCCACTTCTACCCGCGCTTTCCAGACGGCGGAGCCCCTGGCCAAGATGCTGCATAAGGAAATTACCCAGCTGGATTTTTGCAATGAAAAGCATGCCTATCATGATTTTGCGCTGATGGACGAGGAAAAAGGAAGGATGCGGTGGGTGTTTGCCATTCCCCGGTTCCGGCGGCTGCTGATCAGCGATGAAGTGTATCGGCTGGGCCGGGAATGGTATACCCATCCGGATTTTCCTGCCGGCAACCGCTTCCGGGAAGGGCTGGAACGGGTGAAGCGGGAAACGGAAGCGCTGATGCTGGAATGGGGCTATGAACGCGATGAAGCGCACAACTGCTACCGCGCCCTGCGGGAAAACAACGACCGGGTGGCCCTTTTTGCCCACGGCGGCTTTGGCTATCTTTTTCTGAGCACCCTGCTGGATATTCCCTATCCCATGCTGACCACCCGTCTGGATATGCCTCATACGGCCCTGACGGTGATTGAATTAAAGGAAGACGAGGACGGGCTGGTGATCCCCCAGGCCGTGACCATGAGCAGCGATGGCCATTTATATAAGGAAGGGGTGCCGCTGAACAACGACAACGGTAAATTTTAAGCCCGATATGAAATCTGGAACGCAGCCTGCGATCCGGATTTTTTCTTTGCAACTTTTCTGATGTAATTACCGTTTTATTGCCGTTTTCGCCTTGACGGATGGAAACGGGAGTGTTACAATAGAAGTGATCGGCTGAAAACCTGCCCGTGGCTTTGCGGCGGCAGGAAGCTGTTTTCGGATACAGGTTGCCCCCATGCTTTTTGTTTGCAGGCGTTTGCCGCTTTACCATATCAGGCGGGATAGGTATATCCACGCTTATGTGCGTTTGGTTGTTTATGCTTGCGTGCTGGCCGCACGCGGTATCGGAATACAGCTATGCCGTGCAGAAAACGGTTTGTTTTCGTACGGCTTTTTCGTTTGGTCATTCAAAAAATTGATCTGAGAAGAGAGAAAAAGAGAGGAAAAAGGAAGGGAGGGTTATACTGATGCCTACATTCGTATGGATTATTCTGGCTGCGCTGGTGGCGGGAGCCGCAGGCGCGGGAGCAGGTTACCTGTATCGCAAGAGCGTGGTGGAAAAGAAAATCGGCCGCACGGAGGAATATTCCCAGAAGCTGCTGGACGACGCTACCCGCAAAGCGGACGAAAAAAAGAAAGAAATGCTTCTGGAAGCCAAGGAAGAAATTCTGCATCTGAAAACAGAACTGGATAAGGAAATTCGCACCCGCCGTACCGAGATCCAGCGTTCTGAGCGCCGCATGATCCAGCGCGAGGAAACCCTGGATAAGAGGGAAGAGCAGCTAGATAAAAAGCGCGATGGCCTGGAAGCCCGGGAAGAAGCGCTGAATAAGAAATTTGAAAATGCTCAGAAGCTGGAAGACGAAGCGGAAGAATACAAGCAAAAGCAGGTTGCGGAGCTGGAACGCATCGCTACCATGACTCAGGATGAAGCCCGCCAGATGGTGATCGATCGGGTGCAGAAGGATGCTTTCCACGACGCCGCCGCCACGGTGCGGGAAATCGAAAGCCGCGCCAAGGAAGAGGGCGAAAAGAAGGCCCGGAATATTATTGCCCTGGCCATTCAGAAATGCGCCGCCGATCATGTGGCGGAAAGCACGGTATCTGTGATTAATCTGCCCAATGACGATATGAAGGGCCGCATTATCGGCCGCGAGGGCCGCAATATCCGCGCCCTGGAAACGGCTACCGGCGTGGACCTGATTATCGATGATACCCCCGAAGCTGTGATCGTTTCTGCCTTTGACCCCGTGCGCAGGGAGATTGCCCGACTGGCCATTGAAAAGCTTATTATGGACGGCCGCATTCATCCCGCTCGCATTGAGGAATGCGTGGAAAAAGCCAAAAAGGAAGTGGATAACCAAATCCGTGAAGCGGGCGAGCAGGCCGTGTTTGAAACCGGCCAGCATGGCATCCATCCCGAATTGGTGAAGTTGCTGGGCCGGATGCGCTACCGCACCAGCTATGGCCAGAATGTGCTCAAGCACTCCATCGAAGTGAGCCATCTGGCGGGCCTCATGGCCGCAGAACTGGGCGCCGATGTGGCCCTGGCCAAGCGCGCAGGCCTTCTGCACGATATCGGCAAGGCTGTGGACCATGAGCAGGAGGGCACTCACGTATCCCTGGGCGGCGAGCTGGCCCGGAAGTATCACGAGAGCCCCGATGTGATCCATGCGATCCTGGCTCATCACAACGATGTGGAGCCCCAGACCGTGGAAGCCGTGCTGGTGCAGGCTGCGGATGCTATCAGCGCCGCCCGCCCCGGCGCCCGCCGCGAATCTTTGGAAAATTACATCAAGCGCCTCACCAAGCTGGAAGAGATCGCCAATTCCTTTAGCGGCGTGGATAAGTGCTTCGCCATCCAGTCCGGCCGCGAAGTGCGCATCATGGTCAAGCCTGAGGACGTTACCGACGAGGGCACCAAGGTGCTGGCCAAGGAAATCGCCAAGCGCATTGAAAAGGAAATGGAATATCCCGGCCAGATCCGCGTGAACGTGATCCGCGAAACCCGGAGCACCGAATACGCAAAATAATTGATCCAATGAACCGCCGCAGAAAAAACTGCGAATGGAAGTCAGCTAAAGCAGTCTTCCATTCGATCCATCACATTTACTGCAAAAATGACTTTCCAGCCCTGTGAAAAGGGCTGGAAAGCCTATTTTTGCGGCCGTAAATTGATATAGGAAGCGGAATACTTCCGCTCCTCGCCGCCGCACATGTCGCCGGCTGCGGATTTCAGTCGAAGGGCAGCGGCCCTTCGACGCATCCCAGGGGTTTTTTGACAGTCTGACCGCCGCAGAAAGAACTGCGGCGGTTTTTGACTGCTTTTTCATGGAACGTTGCAAAAGAAATCAGTATGTGCTATAATAAGCCAATCATTTTGTAGGAGGGAATTTCCTTGGAAGACCCTATTGGCCGATGGTTGATTGAAATTGTGCTGCTCGTTTTCTGTGCGCTGCTGGCCTGTGCCCAGGCAGCGCTGACAAATGCAAATGAAAGCAAGCTTCGCGCCGCTTCGGAAGAGGATGGGCGTTTTAAGAAGCTGCTCCCGCTCTTGGAGCGCCCCGATCCCGCCATTGTATCCTTGCGCGGGCTGAGGACGCTTTTTCTGTTGCTCATTCCTGTGCTGGGATTGAATCTGATCCCGGGGGACATGGGCATGGAATTAAAGGGGCTCATTTTCTGCCTGGTGGCGGCACCGGTATTGATGATTCTGTGCAAGCTGGTGCCGGAAAAGCTGGGCCGCAAGCGGGCGGATAAGGTGCTGCCTGCCTTGTTTTCCCTGATTCGGCTGGTGAATTTTATCATGACGCCCCTGACTGCCCTGGAGCGGCTGGCCCTCCGGGGGCTGGTGCGCCTCTTTGGCATTGATCCCCAGGCAAGGGAAGAGGAAGTGACCGAAGAAGAAATCCGCGCTATGGTGGATATCGGCGAGGAATCCGGCGTGATTGAGAGCGAAGAGCGCGATATGATCAAAAACGTATTTGAATTCGGCGATCTCACCGCGGCGGACTGCATGACCCATCGCACCGACGTGACTGCGATCTGCCTGGAGGACGATACAGAAGCCATTCTTTCCACCATCCGGGAAACGGGCCTTTCCCGCTTTCCGGTGTACGGTGAAAACATTGATGATATCGTGGGCATCCTGGCCACCCGGGAATACCTGCTCAATCTCAGCGCCCCTGATCCCAGGCCCATGGCGGATCTGATCCGGGAAGCGTATTTCGTGCCGGAAACGGTGAAAACCGATGTGCTGCTGCGCAATATGCAGATCGCGAAAACCCATATCGCCATTGTGGTGGATGAATACGGCGGCATGAGCGGCCTGGTCACCATGGAGGATTTGCTGGAAGAAATCGTGGGCAATATCTATGATGAATTTGATCCTGCCGATGAAAATGATATCCAGCCTTTGGGGGATGATTGCTGGCGGGTGAGCGGCAGCGCCGATTTGGAAGCCCTGGCCGAGGCTATGGATACCAAATTGCCCGAAGAATACGATACCCTGGGCGGCCTGATCTTCAGCCGCTTTACCACCATCCCCGAAGACGGCGCCACCCCTGCCCTCACCATTCCCTGCACCTTGGATGGGGAAGAGCCTGAGGAAGAGGACGATGAGCCTGCGGATCATCTGGAAGTGAAGGTGGAAAAACTGGAAGAGCACCGGGTGGAATGGGCCCATGTGCGCTTGATCCGGGCGAAGAAGGAAGAAGACGAAAAGGAAGACTGACGCGACCGGGCAGGGGGCTTCTCGCCCCCTGTACCCCTCGCCAGAGGAGAGGCTCCTCTGGACTACGGTATGCGACAGAGCAAACTTAAAAAGCCTTGGTTTTTCCGCAAGGAACTTGAGGAAACGACGAAAGTATTTTCGACAAACTGCGAATGGAAGTCAGCTAAAGCAGTCTTCCATTCGATCCATCACATTTACTGCAAAAATGGCTTTCCAGCCCTGTGAAAAGGGCTGGAAAGCCTATTTTTGCGGTCGT
>SVGW01000023.1 GCA_015056125.1 Clostridiales bacterium
TTCCTCACCTCTGCCGTCCAGAATATGAAACGGATCGTCAAGGCGATCTTTTCTTGTTTTATTTCCTTTCCCTATGCTAAAACGCCATGTTCTCTCTCGAAAACATGGCGTTTTTCAGCGGTCTGAAGTCTTGCAGAAATGCAAGACTTTTTTGTTGTTTTGGGGTGGTTTTTGAAGGATTCAGCGAGCTCTCCGTCGTTTTCGGAGACCTCGCTTCTTTTTTTGCCATTTTGTCAGCTATTTGTATCAGTTTTTGCCTTTTTAAGCCCCCGCAAACCCTGTATTTTCAAGGGGTTGTGGGATTTTGAGGCAATCAGTTTTTGCATCAGTTTTTAAGGCCATAGGCACTGGCAATGGGCACGGCGGTGTTGCGATGCTCGCTGCGGCCTTTCACATAATGCTTCAAGGTCATGGCTGCCGTGGTGTGACCTGCTGCCGCCTGGGCTTGTTTGATGTCCTTGGTCATGTCGTAGAGGTCAGTCAGCACAGTTGTCCTGAACCGGCGCGGCGTGATGGCTTCTGCAAAGTTGATATCCTGTTAGAGTCGCTGACACATTTTTTGCGTCTAGGTGTAGGACAACGGCTTCTCACCACCCAGTACGAAGTGCTCCCCTGCGCTGCGAGTCAGATATGGAATAATCTGAGGCATCAGGTCAATCACGCGGCGGCTTGCATCTGTCTTTGTTCCCTTCAGCAGAGGTTCGTTCCGGTGTGGATGCGTAACAGCACGCTCAATGCGGATCATCTGCTCCACAAAATCAATGTCTTGCCATTGCAGTCCGAGGATTTCTTCAGGACGCAAGGGATGCAGCGTGTGCAGTGCCAGGTAGTTCCTGTCCATCGGCTTTTTGACATCGGCAATGTGCTGCACCAGGTATCGCATCTGCTCCACGGTGTAAGGCTCAATCGGCTTGCTAGCTTGACCCGTGATACGGATGCTGCGCGAACGCAAGGGAGTGCGCTGAATCAGTTCATCTTCTATGGCTTGCTCAAATATCATGTTCAGGATATTCTTGACCTTGATTTTCGTCTCCTTTGCACACGTCATGGCATTGAAAACCTTCTGTACATCGACAGGGTGAATATAATATATATACAAGGTTGAGAAATCACCAAATGAACAAAAAACACCTGATTAAAAAGGATGATATGTATGCCCAATTTGCACCTTCGTTGCGGCGATCCGCTGGTCGATCAGCGCAGGGAGTTGCTGCATGATCTCATGAGCAAGAGAGTTGATAGAGGCGTCCACGTAGGCAGTAAACTCCTGAATGTGGATCTGGTGATAGGGATTGTCGCTATGCGACATACTGGCTTGAAGCTATAGCTTATGCTTCGCCATCAGGGCTTGGGCATCGAATTGATTCATAAACATTCTCCTTTTCTACGGCGAGATCGCCGTGTGAATTGATGTAGTCGCGTATTATTTACGCAGAATTTGTGAAATGGTCGTATCTGTCCGTCTGGCGATTGCCGCAAGTAACTCTTTCTCTTCCGGCAATAGACGAATCCCAATAGTAGCGATAAGAATCACGCTCCTTTCATAGATACTTGCGTTTTGAAATGGAGCGATTGTGCAACATTGTCCAACGGTGCTTAACTGTTTTACCACATAAAAGCATCCCCGGTGTCCCATGCACTCTTGGATGCGTCATTGGCTTCTGGACTTCTGCTGCTCTTGGTGTTTATCGGGGTGAGAACGCTCGGCCACCGGACGGGCAGTGGTGTAGTTTATTGCTTCCTTTCGTTGCCAAGGGTTTACACACCGGACAATATCCTGCTATAATAGAAGAGATTATATTCGTTCTCTAAGATAAGGAGGCCTTTATGACCATCCACATTCACATCCGCCAACTGGGAAAAAAACGCAACACCGTCAGCGCTGTTCCCTTTGATCTATCCGCCCAGCCTGCAACGGTTGGCGAGTTGATCACCGCCGTGGTGCAGGAATGCGTGGCGGCGTATAACCAGCGCGTTCGCAGGGGAGAAATGGCCATTCATCCGATGACGGAGGAACGGCTTGCCGATATGGAAACCGTAGGGAAGCTAGCCTTTGGCGTGAATTACAGTGAAAAGCAGGCGGACGAGGCAACGGCGATCGCCAACGCCCTACAGGGCTTTGAGGATGGCCTATACCGAATTTTTCAGGGGCAGAGGGAGCTGACCGGGCTGGACGAAGGGCTCTCCCTGTCTGACAAGGAGGAGCTGACCTTTATCCGCCTGACCATGCTGACGGGCAGCATATTTTGATGGAGGTACAACATGACTGAAAGCGGGAATATTTATGAATTGCTCCCCCCGGCATTGGCGGGCTATGAGGGAACGTTGATAACCCTCCAGAAGCAATCCTTCCGCAATCTGCTAAAGACGGTGGATGACGAGCGGAAAGCATTCCTTGGCGGATGGACGTCCGGCATGCGGACCGTCGGCCGGGAACGGAAAGCCCTGAACAGGGCGCTGAACGCAGGCGTGAAGCCCTCTGCTTATGCTGAGAAATCGCTTACCTGGGTGCGGGACAAGGGCTTTGTTCCATCAGAATACTGGCCGGAGCTGCTGGAAGCAATGGATCGCCTGCTGGAGCAGCCTTATTCTATCGGCTGGGAGCGGCGCTCGTATCGCTCATTAAACTATGGAGCCTATACGAATCGGATCCATTCCATCTTGAGGGATTTTGTGAACGACGTGCTGCTGCCCTTCAAGCTGGTTGATCTGTTGACCGGTCACGTACCGGAGACGGTCACGGAGTTTATGTCCAAGACGAGTTTTCATACAACCATTGCGCTGGTGGCCCGGATCGCTTCTGCGCTGGATCGGAACGACAAGCAGGTGGAGCAGGCCATCCGGGACATGATCGACGGCGATGCCAAGCCCTTCTTCATGAGCGAAGTGATTCGCGGCATCCTGTGGAGTCATCGGGCTGATATGCATGAAATGCTTGGACGGCTGCTGGTAGCAGCGCGTCTGCAGGAAGGCCTGCGCCAGACCATCTGCGAGAATGCAGATATGGGTTCGCCGGCAGCCTTCCTTTCGATGATTGACGTGATCGAAAAGAACGACCTGATTCGCTTCTCCTCCGTGAAGCGGGCAGTTGGCGTATGGCTGGGGCTGATTTCGGAGGAAAGCGGCAGCCTGGACCGGGTGAGCAGCAAGTCCATCGCGCTCATTTCCCGATGCCTCAGGGATGAAGCATTCATCGAAGAATGCCTGGCCAGCGAGGACAGCATGCAGATCCACATCGGCCTGTGGGCCATTGGCGTGCGGGATGTGCGCAAGGCGATCGAGCGGGCCGGCGTGCTGGCCGCCAAGGGAACCCATCATCAGCGATTGTCGGCGGGTTATTTCGTCCAAGGCCTGCAGCGGCCTCTCTATCAGGCGGTGGTAGCGATGAACATCATTGCAGCCTACCCGGAGGAGCTGGACACGGTGGCGATGTATCTGCCGATGGTGATGGAAAACTGCCTGATTCAGCTCGGCCAGACGGTGAAAAGCGAAGGAAACGCAACGTGGCAGGAGTATTTTGGAAGCGAACAAGAGGCGCGTTCCTTCCATGCGTTGCTGGTGTCTATCCGTAGCCAGGTCACCAAGAAGCAGGTGTTCGATCCCTGCGTTTTCCCGTGGCACAAGGCTGTGTTGGATAAGGGAGCCCTTTCCGAGCGCATCTGCGTGATTGCCCGCCTTTTGGATGACGATCAGCTGATCGATGATTCCATTCAATACTTTGGCGATTGCGATCCCTGGAACAGGGAATCGCTGCTGGAAACCAGCTATGGCAGGATGCGCACGCCCAAGCAGCGGCAAATGATCCTGACCTCCGTTTGCGACAAGGGCGATATGTGCCGGCGCACCGCCATCAAGCTGGTGGACGCTATGCAGCTGACCAGGGAAGACTATGCCGAACTGGAAAAATTGCTGCGCTTTAAGTATGCCGATTCGCGCCGCGCAATAATCGGCTGGATGATGAAGCAGGCGGATGATGCGCTGCTTGGCAGCATCGCCCGGCTGCTGGGGGATAAAAAGAGCGAAGAACGCCGGATGGCTGCGCTGGATATGATCAAGCAGCTCATGGATGAGAATAAGCGCCTTGCGCTGATAGCTCAGTGCGCCCAGCTGGTAACAGCGTATGAAAATCCTACAGCCAAGGAAAAGACCCTTGTGGATAGCCTGCTGGCCAAGCTTGGCACCGCCCCGGCCCAGGAGGAAGCGCTGTTTACCGAGGCGGATATGTATCATCCGGTTCTGGAAGATTCGCCGGAATCGGAGCAGGCGGTGCTGACATACATGCGCTATTTCCCCGAATCCCAATTGGCGGATCAGCTGGGGGGAAGGAAAAAGCGCTGGGCCGATTTATTCTTTAAGAAAAAGCGGGATGAATTTGCCCGGGCCAAGGCGGATTTTAATAGCCTGCTGGCCTGCTATGAGCAGCATAAGATGGATCCGATCAAAAACCGTGCTGGCGAAGAGATACTGCTGTGCAACCTGCACGGGATGTATCTTGGGCAGGAGCGCATTGTGCTTCATGAAGTGTGGGATGCCTGGTATCAGGAGCAGGTAAATGATCCGGAACGGCTGCTGAGAGTGTGTATTCTCGCTCACACTGACAGGAATAGCAGCTCGGATAAGGCCATCGCATCTGCCTTTGGAGAAGGGTATCAGCAGGGGATGTTGCCGCTGAAGGATTTGCGCCGGGTGTATCTGCGGAACATCACTGCCGATCTGGTAAAGCAGCATGTGCCGGCATATGACCTAAAGTATATTGCGGCGGCGCTGTTGATTTGGCTGGCAAAGTGCGCAGGGGATAGCCTTCTGTGGACGGAACCGGAAGGAGATCGGGCCCGTTGGGTCAGCCAGCCCATTGTCAATCAGGATCAGCTGGCATTACTGCTGCAATATATTGATTACGGGCATGAAGGAATGCTGCCGGCCATTTTCCCGGCAGGTATGCTGCTGTCGGAGCGCATCGAGCGCACCTGGCGTGAGCGAATAAAAAACCAACAGCAGCAGGGCGACGCTATCGTGATTGAGCATGGCGGCTGGACATCCGTGCAAAGCTTCCACGGGGCAATTCTTGGCGCAATGAACGTTCGTGTGTTCCCGGATTTATCTGTGCTGCTTCGTGCCAGCTATCGGGGAATGCTGTCTCGCCGCAGCGTGTATGCATGGCTGCTGACGAGCAAGATGGCCCGAAACGCCGTGCGGGATTTAACAACCCTGTCCAGCGTATACCGCGCTGCAGGGCAACAGTATACAGCCCGCAATACATACAGCTACTATACGGGCGCACGGCACACCGAGGAATGCCTGTGCGGCTACATTTGCAAGAATAAGCCGGAAACGGATGAAGACTTTGCTATGCTGCAGTATGCGGATGAGGTCAGCACGCCGCTTGTGCGCAGGATTATTGATGCAGAGCTGAAACGCGGCGATACCGAAACGCCCTATTCTCCCCTGGTTGGCGGTATCCATCGCATCTGGGGCGCGGAAGATTTTATGGTGATTCTGTCCGCGCTGGGCAAGGATAAGCTGCTGCGTTCCTTCTATTTCTCTGTGCAGGGCTATGGCCGCACGGAAAGCCTGTGTACCATGCTGAGCGTGTGCGTTCCAGCCAAAACGGATACGGCGGATCACCTGCGTCGGCTGATGAAACAGCATAAAATCAGCGAAAAACGGCTGATGGAGGCGGCGCTGTACAGCCCGGAATGGGTTGAAATAGTGGGCGAGGCCATTGGCCTGCCCTCCTTCCGCCTGGCCGCGTATTACTTTATGGCCCATATGAACGAGGATTTCGATGACGTCCGCAAAGCGCGCATTGCGCGGTTCACTCCGCTGTCCATTGAGGAATTAAAAAATGGCGCATTCGATATCGGCTGGTTCCGCAGCGCCTATGAGGAAGTGGGCGAAAAGTATTTCGATCTGATCTATGATGCGGCGAAGTATATCACCTCAGGCGCCAAGCACGCCCGTGCCCGGAAGTATGCAGACGCGGTACTGGGGCGGCTGGAGCTGGCTGCGACCAAGGATGAGATCATCCAGAAGCGCAACAAGGATCTGCTGATGGCCTACGCCCTCATTCCGCTCTCCGGCGAGGATGATTTGCAGGCGCGTTATCTGTACATTCAGCAGTTCCTGAAGGAAAGCCGGGGTTTTGGCGCACAGCGCGCTGCCAGCGAGAAGACGGCTGGCGAAATTGCGCTGACCAATCTTGCTCTGAATGCCGGATATGCCGATAGCATGCGCCTGACCCTGCGCATGGAAAGCCGCCTGGTGGAAGAAAACCGAGCGCTATTTGAACCCTATGCCATTGATGATCTGAAAGTGCAGCTCACTGTGGACGATCAGGGAGTAACAGGCCTGCTGTGTGAAAAGGGCGGCAAGGCGCTCAAGAGCATTCCCGCCAAATATAAGAAGAACGAGTACATCCTGCGGCTGAACGATATGAAAAAGCAGCTGGTGGAGCAGCAGCGCCGCGCCAAGCGAATGCTGGAGGACGCCATGGAGGCATCCACTGTGTTCACTGCCGGGGAACTTTCTGCGCTCATGGGGAATCCCGTAATCGCACCGATGCTTCGCAATCTGGTGTTCAAGCAGGAAGAACGCTTCGGCTTCATTGACGGCCTGTCGCTCACAGATGCAGATGGCGCTGATACCGTGCTGGATGCTTCCTGCGATCTTGTCGTGGCGCATCCCTTCCACCTGTGGAAGGCGCAGCAGTGGCTGCCTTTTCAGCGAAAGATCTATGCAGATCATATGGTGCAACCCTTCCGGCAGGTGTTCCGCGAGCTGTATGTCAAAACGCCGGATGAGCTGGGCAAGGATACTTCTCTGCGCTATGCCGGCAATCAGATTCAGCCTGCCCGCACCATGGCTTGCTTGAAAGCACGGCGCTGGATTGCCGATGTGGAAGCCGGGCTGCAGAAGATTTACTATAAGGAAAACATCGTCGCCACGATCTGGGCGCTGGCGGACTGGTTCAGCCCAGCCGACATCGAAGCGCCCACGCTGGAATGGGTGGCATTCCTTGACCGCAAGACCGGGAAACAGTTGAAGATCGATGACGTCCCGGAGATCATCTTCTCCGAGGTCATGCGCGACGTGGATCTGGCTGTCAGCGTGGCCCATGCGGGTGGCGTCGATCCCGAAACCAGCCACTCTACCATGGAGATGCGCGCAGCTATCCTGTCCTTCACACTGCCGCTGTTTCGCCTGAGCAATGTGGAGATCCGGGACGGCCATGCCATCATTGCAGGCGAATTGGCGCAGTATAGCGTCCACCTGGGCAGCGGTACCGTGCATCAGATCGGCGGAACGATGCTCTCCGTGCTGCCGGTGCATTCCCAGCATCGGGGCAAGCTGTTTCTGCCCTTTGTGGATGAAGACCCCAAGACGGCGGAGATCATCTCCAAGGTGTTGCTCTTTGCCCAGGATGGGAAGATCAAGGACCCCACCATTTTGGAGCAAATTCAAAGGTAACCTCTATAAAATGCGGTCAATTGCGTCCGTGTAAGCTCCCTTTTTTAACGCTGCGCCCATGATGGAGCGGCACTTGATTGCTGCAGGATACTCCTGTAAAATAGCGGAAGTATGTGATCGCAACTGGGCAATATATTCCATAACAGAAAGCGCCGCTGGCAATGGAGCTGGCGGCGCTTTGATATATTTGATTTTTTTAGCTCAGAGGCGTGCCCAGGCGGATGTTCATCAGCACCACGCTGGCAATGCCGCAGAGGAGGCCGATGGTTTGCTTTTTTGAGAGCTTATCCTTAAAGAGGATGATACCGGAGAGCATCATCAGCAGGGAATTGAGACCGGCGTAGGTGGGGAAGAGGAAGGTGGCGTCCACTACCGACAGGGCATACATATTGAAGCGCCGGTACAGCGTGAGCAATACACCTACCGCCAGAGTGTAGAGCAAAACGGGGCGCTTGAAGCCCAGGGGGCTCTTTTCGCCCTTGCGGGCGTTGATGAAATAGAGGATAAAGCCGATGGCGGAAGAAATCAGATAGCCCAGGGAAAGCTGGGTGGACTGGGCATTGGGCAAAAGGGCATCGGCGGTGCGCAGGAAAAACTTCTGGCAGATGCCGTCAAAGGAGGCGACCGCCATGCAGATCAGGGGCAAAATCACCCATTTGCGGGTGGCCTTTTTTTCATCGGGCTTGCTTTCGGTGGTAAGGATCATGGAGGCTACCAGCAAAGCAATGGCCACCAATTGGGAGGGATAGAGGGGCTCGCCAAAGTACAGGCAGGAAAAGCCCGTAGTCACCAGCACATAGAAATTGCCAATGAGCACCGTTAAGGATACGGGGCCGGTGCGCAGGGCAATGGCATAGCAATATTGGAAGGTGATATTGCAGATGCCCGCCAACACCGCATAGAAAACAATGGTGCCCGTTACCTGGCCCACGGAGAAAATCAGCGCCATCAGCACAGCAATCACGAAGAATAAAAGGGAATTGAACCAAAGATTATCCTGGGCAGAGCGGATGTGCTTGCGGCTCATGAAGCCCTGAACCGTCACCTTGGAGCCGGCCAATACCGCCAGCAAGAGCACCAGCAGAAATTGCAGAATGGGGGACATGCGCTTTTCATCCTTTCATTTTATAAAAAACAAATCTGTTGCTTCTATTATAGTTGAATTCCGTGATTTTGCAAGTTTCTTTTTATTTTCTGGTGAATATTTCATAGTTTCCAAAGGAACAAGGATGTATAATGAAGATGGATGCAGCCATGAATGGAGGAAGCAACATGGAATTTTTAAAATCTCAGAAGCGATTTGATTTTGTATATAACGGCATGCCCTTTGAGCAGCTTTCTTTTGAAACCCGGCAGCAGGAAAGCGATCATCAGCTGATCACGGAATATCTTTTCCCGGATGGGCTGAAAATCACCAACATCGCCACAAAATATGAAAACGCCTTTGAATGGGTGAACTGGCTGGAGAACCTTGGCAGCGCCCCCACGGGGATTATTTCCCAATTGGAGGATGCCTCGGTTGCCCTGCCCATGGATCATGAGGAGCCCCTGGCCTGGACGGCGTTTCACCCAGCTTTTGAAGAGCACACCCAGGTGTATGCGCCCTCCGGCTCCACCTGGTGCTTTGATGAATTCAACGCCTTTGCCGACCGCAGCGCCGATAACCGCTATCAGGGGCATCTCTACTGCGGAAATACCAGGCGCTATGCCACCAACGGCGGCCGTTCCAGCAATAAAAGCGCCCCCTTTTTCCATGTGCATAAGGGAGGAAAGGGCTATATTTTTGCCATTGGCTGGAGCGGGCAGTGGAATTGCCAGATCACCCGACGCCCCAATGATGTGGAGGTAAAAACCAAGATCGAGGACACCCATTTCCGCCTTTTGCCCGGGGAAAAATTCCGAACTTCCTCTTTCGTGGTAATGCCCTATGCAGGCAGCGTAAGAGAGGGGCAGAATCAGTGGAGAAAGCTTGTGAAGGAGCATTTTTCTCTGGTGGGCAGGCCCGGGCGGGATGCATACGGCCCCCTGTGCGCCAGCATTTGGGGAGGCATGAAAACGGAAGATGTGATCAAGCGGATCCACGCCATCAAAAAGTATGAATTGCCTTTTGAATATATCTGGATGGATGCAGGCTGGTATGGCATCGATACTGCCCCCACCCCCGATGAATTTGAGGGGGATTGGGGAAATCATACCGGAGATTGGCGGGTAAGCCCCCTGATCCACAGCAACAATCTGAAAGATGTGGCCGATGCGGTGCATGCGGCGGGAATGAAATTCCTGCTGTGGTTTGAGCCGGAGCGGGTGATCAAATCTACCCCCCTTATCCAGGCGCATCCGGAATATTTTTTCCTGCCTCCGGATGAAAAGGAAAAGAACCGGCTTTTGAACCTGGGCCATGAGGAGGCCTGGGAGGATTGCTTCAAAATGCTGTGCACTATGATCGAAGAAACGGGCATTGATTTTTATCGTCAGGATTTCAATATGGAGCCCTTGCCCCACTGGCGGCATAATGACCGGGAGGATCGCCGGGGTATTTCGGAAATCAAGCACATCAACGGCCTCTATCGGCTGTGGGACGCGTTGCTTTCCCGTTTCCCCCATCTGATGATCGATAACTGCGCATCCGGCGGCCGCCGCATCGATATTGAAACTTTGCGGCGCAGCATTCCCCTGTGGCGCACGGATTATTGCTGCCCGGCAGATTATCTGGTGGAGGGCGCCCAGTGCCATCATCTTTCCTTTAATCAATGGATGCCCTTTTCCGGCACTGGCGGTGGCAGGCCCTATGACACCTATCGCATCCGCAGCGCCTATTCCCCGGCCCTTACTACGAACTACACCTTCAGCCAACGGGAAAATTTCGGGGATGACGGGGAAAAGATGGCTTGGCTGAAAGAGAGACTGGAGGAATATCTGAAGGTGCGCCCTTTGATGACGGAGGATTTTTATCCCCTTTCTCAGGTGAGCGACCGGAAGGACGTGTGGTGCGCTTCTCAGTTTGACAGGCCTTCCCGGGGCGACGGCATGCTCCAGTTTTTCCGCCGGGAGGACGCCCCCTATGAAACGGCCTGTTATGCCCTTTGCGCTATTGATCCTGAAAAGGATTATGTGTTCAGGGATGCCGATGACGGCAGAGAATTTATGATCAGCGGCGCAGAACTGAAAGAGAAGGGCTTTTCCATTACCATGAAGGAAAAACGCTCCTCCAAGCTGTATTTCTATTATAAAAAATAGGGGGAAAGCCAATGAAAATTTACGACATGCACATTCACAGCCGCCACGGAGAGCCTAAACCGGAGGAACTGTTGGAAAAGATGGAGCATGCCGGGGTGTACGGAGGCGTGCTGCTCTCTCCCGCACCAATGGAATATAAAAAGGGGCAATACATCTGCCAGATGCCGTACAGGGAACGGCTTGCCCATGTAATGAAATGGACAAAGAACAGCTGCGGCCGGCTTTTTCCCTTTCTGTGGGTGAATCCTTTTGAAAAGGATGCCCTGGAGATTATCGATGACGCTGCCCGGGAAGGGATTGCGGGGTATAAGATGATCTGCGATACGTTTCCTGTGTATGCTCCGGAAGCGCTGAAGCAAATCGAGGCGATTGCGCAAACCGGGCTGCCCATTCTTTTTCATTCGGGCATTCTCTATGATGCTGCCCCCTCTGCGCAGTATAACCGTCCGGCCAACTGGGAATATCTTTTGCCCTTCCCGGGGCTGCGCTTTGCCATGGGGCACTGCTCCTGGCCCTGGCATGATGAATGTATCGCCATGTACGGAAAATTTCAGTTTAACCGCAGCAAAACGGCGTGCAGCGAAATGTATTTCGATCTCACCCGGGGAACCCCGAAAATATATCGTCGGGAATTGCTCACCAAGCTTTACACCGTGGGCATGGATGTGGAAAACAATATCCTCTTTGGCACGGATGCGAACACCGCCCATTACGATTCCGAGGAAATCAAAGAGCGCATTCGCTATGATAACGAAATTTATGATGAATTGGCCCTGACTGAGGAACAAAGGGAAAAGATATACGAAAAGAATCTTCTGCGTTTCCTGGGTAAATAAAACAGAAAAACGCCTTTCCGCAGCATCTCTGCCGACGGAAAGGCGTTTTTTCATTGACAAGGTTTATACCGGGCGGATATCCACGAATTCATCGTTTTCGGCAGATCTCCGGGCAGCCAGGCACATTTCGGCGCTGAGGATGCCCTGGGCAAGGGTGGCGTGGGATACGTCTTTTCCCCGCACCACATCGGCAAAATTCTGCAGCAGAGCAAAATCGCCCCCGTGGTGGCCTTCCCGGCCGGGGGTCTGCTCCTGATCGCATTTGTTTTCGTTGTGACGATACACATTGATCACGCCGGATTTGAAATCAAATTCCAGGGTGCCCTTATAGCCGATGAACCTGGCGCCCCGCTTGCCTGCGCCTTTCCGGACAACGAAATCCTGCGTGTATACCACGTGCATGCCGGAAGCGTAGCGCACGATGGCGCTGCCGCTGTCCTCGTTGCCGGTGTCTTTGGCAAAGCAGCAAAAGTCTCCGGGGTTGGGTTCATTGTAGCTCATCACGTTTTTGACGCTTTCGGGGCATTCCTCCTGCCGGGGACAATCTTCGCATTTCTGGCCCTGGGGCATATCCCCTTTGAAAATCTGCTTGGAATGCATGGCGCAGATGCGCACGGGCTGCTCATTGCCCAGAATGAAATTGATGTAATCAAAATCGTGGGTAGCCTTCTGCAGGAAAAGCCCGCCGGTTTCGTGATCATCCCGATACCACTTATGGTAATAGCCCCGGCCGTAGTATACGTTATTCACGGCTTCTACGTGCTGCACTTTGCCCAGCACACCGGAATCCACGATTTCTTTTACGCGCACGGCGATGGTGCAGGCGCGAAGAGGAAAGGATACCACCACTTGATCGCTCATGGGCAGCATAGCCTTCAGGGCGTCCAATTGCTCATAGCTGGTGGCTACGGGCTTTTCAAGAAACAGGGGAAGCCCTGTTTCTTTTACCAGCAGAGCCATGGGCGTGTGCAGGGAACAGCGGGTGCCGATCATCACACCGTCCAGCTTTTCATTGTTCAACATATCCCGGGCATCGGCATAGAAGGCGATCTCCTGGCCTTCAAATTGCTTTTTCATATCCTCCACACGGGGGTCTGCAATGGCGGCAATGGAAAAATCTTTGTGATCTTCCAGCAGCTTATCCACCAGGCTGCTCATTCTCCGGCCGCAGCCGATGACGCCGATTCTGTAATTCATGAAAGCATCTCCTTGATTTTTTCGTTGATCTTCAGCCGAAGGGTCAAAAGCGCATCCTCTTCGGGGGTAAGCGTGATGGAAAGGGGCGCGCCCAGGGTTTCTTCGCAGAGAGCTTCCACCTTTTCCCTGCCGATGGCGCTCTCCAGCAGCTTCAGGGCCCGCACGTCATCCATGGCCTCCTGCATCATTTTTTCCCGGATGGAGGGGGCGGCGTGGCACACGTCCTTCCCAAATACCGGATAGCAAAGATGAGCTGCGCCGGGGAAGATTTTGTAGCCGTTGGGAGCGGAATGGGGATTGAAGCGGCCCTGGCTGAGCCGGTCGTAGTAGAAATTGTAGCCCCAGTGAAGGAAGCCCAGGGCATTGTAATGATACAGCATGAGCCCCAGCACCCGGGTTTTGGCAGCGGTGTTGCTCAGGAGGCGGTTGGTGAATTCGGTTGCGCTGCCGGTGTAATAAAGCCAGAGAGAGGGGCAGCGGCCCAAGAAATCATCCGCCTTGCGCACGGAGGCAATGGGCTGCTTCACCAGCCCCTGCAGGAAAAATTCCGGATTGCTCATGGCGTCGGCAGTGATATCGTTTGCAAGCAGGTCTTTTACCGTTTCCACCGCTCGGCGATAGGAGGGCAATTGCTCGATGATAGGTTCATCGGATATATGGAAAAGCAACTGATCCCGGATTCCCTCCTCCTTGGCAAAAGCGAAAAAGGCGGAAAGATAGGCCCGGATAAAGGAAACATATTCTTCTCCTGCAGCATCGGTATCAAAGCCGAAAATACGCTTGCCTTCCCGGTCGTAGATATTGGGGGCATGGGAGGCGCCCCACTGGGAAAAGAGGTGGGAATGCTCAAAATAGCGGATGCCGCAGGCTTTGGCATGGGCAATAAAGGTGCGCATCCTGTCAAAGCCAAAATGCCAGCCGGAGGGCTCCTTTTTCACATCTACCAATTGCACGTTCATCCTTTCGCTCCCCACGGGGGTATCCAGGGGCGGAGTGAAGGCAGGGAGCAGAAGGGTATTTTGCCGGTGGCGCACCATGTTTTTTACGTAGTCATCAAATATTTCATAGAATTTTTCGCTGTAGAGCTCCACATCGAAGGTGTCGCAGAGCACATCCTCATGAAACCAGTTGGTGTAATACAGGTTCTGCTCCGGCAGCGCCGCGTCGATCACCTCCAGGCGGAGGGATTTTTGTGCCAGCACCCGATTGTCGGAAAGGCTGAGGAGGGTGATATCCACGTCATAATCTCCGGGGGTGAGGAGAGCGCTGTCCGGGTTCACGGTGAACCATACGGCCTGATAATCGGAGGAATAGGCATTAAGGAGATTATCGGTATCCTTTTCAAAGCCGTCTTTGATCACCGGGTCGGCAGGCCTTGGCAGAAGCAGATCGGGGAAAAGCCCGGGCCTGTCGGATTCAAAGCCGGGAAGATGATGGGGATTCCAGGGCTGCAATACGGGGAGAAAATCCACCCGCCAGGCAGAGATGGGCAGGCCTTCGCACCGGGCGGATACGCTTACTGGCTGGCAAAGGGCCTCTTCCTCCGCCCGATAAAGGGCCTGGAAGGAAAAGGGCTCGTTTTTCAGCAGGCTGGCCTGTTTCAGCTGCCGGGGATCAATCTCCTGCTCGGTGCGCCCGGGCAGGTGCTTGTATTGTGAAGAGACGATTTTCAGCAGGTCCATAGCTCACACCTCATACACTTTCTTCCCTTGTGAAAATACGGCTTGCGTGCGGTAATGCTCATCCAGCACGGTGATTTCGGCGTCCATGCCTTCTTTGATCTGACCGCGCTTTTGTTCCAGGCCCAGAAGCCTTGCGGGCACGGCGCTCATCATATGAGCGATCTCGGGCAGGGGCAATTGATAGCGGGGGCCGCACAGGGCCTGCACCATCATATCCCCTGCCGCCATGGAGCCGGCAAAGCTGGAGCGGTCGGGGAGCTTGGCCACTCCGTCTTCCAGGATCACCCGGTTTTCTTCCTTGATTTCTCCCAGATAGCTTTCACCGTCCTCACTGCTGCCGGCGGCGCGCATGGCGTCCGATACCAGGCAGGTATGGTCGATTCCCTTGCATTTTTCCGTCAGCAGCAGGGATTCTTTGCACACGTGATGCCCGTCTCCGATGAGCTCTACAGTGAAGCGGTCATCAATCAGGGCAGTTTCTTCAATGGCGCCGGTGACATAGCTGCCGATTTTGAAGCGGCGGGAGGTAGCGCTGTAGAGATGGGTGATCCGGGAAAAGCCTGCGTCTGCGGCTTTTCTGACGGTATCGGCGGAGGCTTCGCTGTGGCCGATGGAGAATTGCACCCCCAGGGGAGAAAGGGCGCAGGCCAGTTCCATCACCCCATCCACTTCGGGGGCAGCGGTGATGCAGGAAAGAACGGCGGCGTGCTCCTTTAATTCATCTATGTGGCGCCGGGAGGGCGGAATGATGCAGCTCATATTCTGCGCGCCGCACATTTGGGGGGACAGAAAGGGCCCTTCCAGATGAGCTTTGCCCATGAAGGGGGAGGAAAAATCATGCATCATGCCAAGAAATCTTTGCACATTTTCCCATTCGCAGGAAACCAGGGTGGGGCAAAGGAGCGTGACGCCGTGGGATAAATGGGCCTGCAGGGCCCCGGAAAAGGCTTCCTGGGTTCCGTCCACAAAATCATGGCCGCCGCCGCCATGGGCGTGCAATTCAATAAAGGCGGGCAGCACATAGCCGCCTTGGGCATTATACACTTCCGTATCTTCCAGGATTTCTCCATGAAAATCACAGGATAAAATTCGGCCGTTCCCCAGCAGCAGATCGCCCTTGCGAGCGCTGCTACCGGTAACGAGGACGCCGTTTTGAATCAGCGTTTTTTTCATTTGTTATAAATGCGGATTTCCGGTACAGGGGACTGGAGAGCCACCCGGGCGGCATAGAGCACGGCGTCGGGGTGACGGGCGAAAAGGGAGCAGGGATAGGCGGGGTTTTCGCCTTCGTGGAGGATCCTGCGCAGGGCGCCGGCGTTCCAATCCCGGGGCATGCACATGCGCACCTTTTTGGCCATGAACATTTCCTTCATGCCCACGGTGATGCAGTAGTTGGGAATGCCCTTGAGGTCGCCGCCGCAGTTCATATAGCAGTTGATGGTGCGGGTTTCCCGGGAGATGGGCAGCACCCGGGTGGGGCGATTGAGAAATTCTTCGGGGGTGCATTGTTCGCCGGGTTCCGGAGGCTCATTGAAGGCGAAGTGGCCGTTGATGCCCACGCCGCCCCAGGCCATATCCAATTTGCCCGCCTTTTGGATCAGCTCCAGCACTTTGCTCTCTTCCCCGGGGATGGGGAAGTGGCGATTTTCGGGAAGCACATTGAGCTCCTCGTCAATCTGGCTGTAGAAAATGCGGTCCATGCCCCCCCGGAAGGAAAGGGGATCGGATGTATCCAGGTATTTGAAATCATCGGTGAGGTATTCATCCATGTTGATGAAGGTGCAGCGCTTCAGGCTGATTCTGTAGGTGTTCACCAGATACACCAGGCGGCTGTAGGGGCCCAGGGGGCCGTAGGGAACCACCATGATGGTGTCCTCGCCTTTGGCATTGTTGGCGGCAATGCATTCGGCCACTTCAATGGCCATGCGCCAGTACAAATCATGCTCGGTATCGCATACGGCCAGCTTGATCTTGCTGCCGATGCCCAGTTCATTTTCGGGGATCAGATTGCAATGCATGGAAGAAACCTCCTTAACGGTCGAATAATTTAATTTTATTATAGCGCACAGTAGGGGGAAAGCATATGCCCTCCAACGCTGAAAATTAGCACGATTTCGCTATTGATCCCGAGAAAGACGCATGCTATAATGCCAAAAAGGGGGCGTGAATATGACGGAATATGTGCCGGTTGATTACACCACCGAGCGGACGAGCAAAGAATATCTTTCCGTCAACAGCTGCGGGGTGCAGCTTATCAGCCTGTGCGACCGGGGCAGCAAGCGGCTGAACGGGCGGAAGGATTATCATATTTTATATGTGCAGCGGGGCGTATGCCATGTGGAAATGGAAGGAAAGGAGCATCAGGTGGGCGAGGGCGGCGTGATTTTCTTTCCTCCCCAAGCACCCCAGATCTATCACTATAAAAAAGAGGACCGCTCCATTTCCCACTATATCCATTTTACTGGAGTGGGTTGCCAAGAACTGCTGGAGCAGTTGGGCCTTCACAGGATGCGCATTTTCAGGATGGGTCGCAGCCATTCCTATGAGGAAATATCCGAAAAAATGGCCCGGGAATATGCTATGAGTAACCGCTTCTGGGAGCAAAGGTGCGCAGGGCTATTGCAGGAATTGCTGAGCATTGTGGCCAGGAAATATGCCCTGCGGGAAACGGGGGTTTCTTCCTCCGGGGAGAGCCGGATCAATGGGGTGTGTCAGGTATTGTATGAGCATTCTCAGGATCCCCCATCCGCCGGAGACCTGGCGGCCCTCTGCTGCCTGAGCGAAAGCCGCTTCACCCATTTATTCCGGGAAGTGACGGGAAAATCGCTGCAGGATTTTATCGCCGCTTTACGAATGGAAAAAGCCAGGGAACTGCTTTCTGCCACCGATATGCCGGTAAGGGAAATCGGGGAAGCGGTGGGCTATGGGGATCAAAATTATTTTTCCCGGCGATTTAAAAGCATCGTCGGCTGTTCTCCGCGGGAATATCGCAGGCGGGAAACAGAATAAAGTGAAAAATGCCGTTGCCCGGGGGCTGAAACTGATATATAATGGAAGCTATGCGGGCCTGGGGCCCTTTTACCAATGAAACGGAGGCGGACACAACACATGAACCGGATCAAAGAAATTTTCCGCAGCAATTCTTCTTACAAAATGCTGCTGATCTCCATTCTGGTTTCCGGCCTTTCCTACGGCCTGTATAAGGGGATGCTGGATAATTATCTGGCGGAAATCGTGAAAATGACGGAAATGGATCGGGGCGTGACGGAATTTTTCCGGGAGCTGCCGGGCATTTTGCTGGTGTTTATTCTGGCCGTGTTCTATATGATGTCGGCAGAAACGATGTATAAGGCTGGCGCGGTGATTATGCTGGTGGGCATGAGCATGTTTTCCCTGCTCCCGGCCACAAAAGTGCTCACCATCCTTTCCCTTTGCATTTTTTCCATCGGCGAGCATATCCAATTGGGCATGAAAAGCACCCTCACCATGAGCTATGCCAAGCCCGATAAGGGGGGCGCCGCCCTGGGGGTGCAAAGCGCTGCCAGCCAGGTGGGCACATTGGCCGGGTATCTGGTGATCGTGTTGGTGTTTTCCCTGATCACTGCGAATCAGCCCTACCGCTTCTTTTTTGTGATTGCTGCCATCCTGGCCGCCGTGAGCCTGATTTACACCCTGCGCATCAAGGGAAACAGCCAGCCCGACGCCACCAAGCGCCGCTTCTATTTCCACAAAAAATATACGAAATATTACATGCTGGAAATGTTCTACGGCGCCCGCAAGCAGGTGTTTATGACCTTTGGCCCCTATGTGCTGATTCTCTTTTACGGCGCCGATGCGGCTACCATCAGCTTGCTCTTTGCTATTTCCGCCGTAGCCTGCTTTATCGCTTCTCCCATTGTGGGCAGGATCATCGATAAGGTGGGCTACAAGGTGGTGATGGTGATGGACACCATCATTCTGGTGGCGGTATGTGCCTGCTACGGCTTTGCCCATCACTTGTTCTCCATGAATGTGGCCTTTATCATCTGCTGCGTGAATTATGTGCTGGATTCCGTGATCTCCCTTGCCTCCATGGCCTCCAATGTATACGTAAAGGATTTGGCGGATAACCAGGAAGAAGTGAAGGCCACCATCTCCACCGGCGTATCCATCAATCATGCCATCACCATTTTTATCGCTCTCTTTGGGGGTTGGATCTGGGAAGCCCTGGGAATCGAAACCCTGTTTGTGATTTCTGCCGCGCTGGGCCTTTGCAACAGCGCCTACGCTGCCACCATCAAAACCAGGAAAAAGATCGCTTGATCAAAGGAGAATTTTCACCATGGATATTCGCTTGCTTTTTGAAAAAATTGATGCGCTGAATGATGCGTATATTCAGGTGTGGGAGGATTGCTGCAATCTGGAAAGCCCGTCCCTGTATAAAGAAGGGGTGGACCGGGTGGGCGCCTACTTTGCCGGTTTGGCCCGCAAAAAAGGCTGGCAGGTGGAAGAATTGCCTCTGGAGCATGCGGGCAACGCGATGTGCATCACCATGAACCCGGATGTTCAAAACCGCGCCGTTGCCCTGTCCGGGCATATGGATACCGTGCATCCCGTGGGCTCCTTTGGCACTCCGGCTGTGCGCAGGGTTGGCGATAAAATCTATGGCCCCGGGGTGACGGACTGCAAGGGCGGCATCGTGGCGGCTTTCCTGGCCATGGATGCTTTGGATCAATTGGGCTATCGGGAGCGCCCGGTGCAATTGCTGCTCCAATCGGATGAAGAAGTGCACAGCCGCATCAGCGAGCAAAAATCTATCCACTGGATCTGCGAAAAAGCGAAAAATGCCGTGGCATTTTTGAATGCCGAGCCCCAGGATCGGGGCGCAATCAAGCTTCAGCGTAAGGGCGTGATGGGGATGGAAATCCGCATCAAGGGCAAGCCCTATCATGCGGGCCAATGCTATCTGGGCCATAGCGCCATCGCTGCCGCCGCGCAATTGATTGGGGAAATTGAAAAATTTAAGGATCCGGATGGAATCACCTGCAACGTGGGCACCATTACCGGAGGCACGGCGGCCAATGTGGTGCCGGAGGAATGCGCTTTCCTGGTGGATATCCGCTACACCTGCGAAGAAGAGCGGAAAAAGATCGCTGCGGCCATGGAAGGAATCGTATCCCATGTGGCGGAGGGCTGCGAAGCCGAAATTATCAGCCGAGGCTGGCGGCCCGCCATGGAGCAGAATGATCAGAACGATGCGCTCTTTGAAAAAATCAATGAAATTTTTGCCGGCGTCGGCTTGCCCAAAGCCCAAAGATCCAAGGGCAACGGCGGCTCCGATGCGGCGGATGTGACGGCGTATGGCATCCCCTGTGTGGATTGCCTGGGTACTATGGGCGGCGGCATTCATACTCTGGATGAATATGGCGAGCTTGCTTCCCTGGCGGAGGCCGCCAAGCAAATGGCTTTGATTGTAAGCCATCTGTAAAATAACCCTATCATTTTTTCCTGAAATGGTGTATGATAGTGCCTGCACACTTTTAGAAAGAAATGGAGAAGCACCATGACCCTGCGGAAACGAATCTCTCCCTTTATTGGAGATAAGGCCTTTTATCGCTCCCTGATGGCTATTGCTATTCCCGTCATGCTTCAGAACGGGCTCACCAATCTGGTATCTTTGCTGGATAATATTATGGTGGGCGCCGTTGGCACGGAGCAGATGACGGGAGTATCCATCGTCAATCAATTGTTGTTTGTATTCAACCTATGCATTTTCGGCGGCCTGTCCGGAGCGGGCATTTTTACGGCCCAGTTTTTTGGGAAAAAGGATACTCAGGGCGTGCAGCACACTTTCCGCTTTAAGCTGATGCTGGCCATGGTGATTTTCCTGATCGCCCTTGTTATTCTTTCCCTGTTCAGCGATTCCCTGATCGCTATGTATCTTCATGAGGGCGGCGAAACGGGGGATCTGGCGGCCACGGCGGTTTATGGCAAGGAATACCTGCTGGTGATGCTCTGGGGGCTTTTCCCCTTTGCCCTGCAGCAGGCTTATGCCTCTACCCTGCGGGAATGCGGGGAAACTCTCCTGCCCATGAAGGCGGGCATCATTGCGATCCTGGCGAACCTGGTGCTCAATTATATCTTTATCTTTGGCCATCTGGGCATGCCGGCTATGGGCGCCAAGGGCGCGGCCCTGGCCACCGTAATCGCCCGGTATATTGAGTGCTTCATTATTGTTGGCTGGACCCATCGACACAAGGATCAGGCCCCCTTTATCGTGGGGGCCTATCGCTCCATGCATATTCCGAGGCCCCTGGTCAAGGATATTTTTATCAAGGGCATGCCTCTGCTGGTGAACGAGGCGCTGTGGTCCGCCGGTATGGCTACCCTCACCCAGTGCTATTCCGTGCGCGGGCTGGCCGTGGTGGCGGGGCTGAATATCTGCTCCACGATTTCCAACCTCTTTAACGTGGTTTGGATGGCCAACGGCACCGCCGTTTCCATTATCGTGGGGCAGCAGCTGGGAGCCAATGAATTTAACAAGGCCAAGGATAGCGTGAAAAAAATCATGGCTTTCTCCGTGGCCTCTGCCCTGCTTACCACCCTTTTGCTGCTGGTGCTCTCGCCCCTCTTCCCCCGGATGTACAACACCACCGAGGAAGTGCGCCAAATTGCCAGCGGGCTTTTGATGATCGTGGCCTTTGCTGCCCCCATCCATGCCTTTGCGCATGCTTCCTATTTCACCCTGCGCTCTGGCGGCAAAACCTGGATCACCTTCCTCTTTGACAGCGCCTATCTGTGGGTGATCAGCATCCCTGTGGCCCGTTTCCTTTCGGGCGGCACGTCCCTTCCTATCCTGCCCATGTACGCCATCTGCCAGTATATTGACATCATCAAGTGTATCGTGGGCTTTGTGCTTTTGAAAAAGGGCGTGTGGATCAATAATATCGTGTCCGACAAAGACTGAGTAACGGGAGCAGGGGGCTTCTCGCCCCCTGTACCCCTCGCCAGAGGACATCTTCCTCTGGACTCCGGTATGCGACCAAGGCATGTGATCTAAGCTGCGTTTTTGCGCAAGAAGCTTTAGGAACGAAGAAACGATTTACACGGGCACAATGCAAACAAGAAAACGCCGGGAGAGAAAGCAAGCTTTCTCTAACCGGCGTTTTTTCTCGTTTTCCCCGGATGCGTTGCATCCGGCTGACGGCAGGAACTGCCGCCGTGCCCGTGGGTGACGCGTTTCCCTACGCTTCACCGGCACGTTGTATGTAAATGTGCGTTGTGTGTCCGGAGAATGGGTCCAGGGACGATCGTCCCTGGTGGGGCGGAGGGGCGAAGCCCCCCATCGTTTCTTACTTGCTTTCCGGTAAAATCAGCCTTACGCCCCGCTTGGCCACGTAGGCGGCATCCAGATAATATTCCATGCCGCCGTAGGAATCGGTTTCGATATAATAGGTGCTGCCGGGAATTTCATCCAGAGAAGAGATGGCGATAAAATCGCCTGCTTCATTCTGATAATAGATGGAAGCGTTTCGGATGCGCTCGAAGGTGGCAGAGGGAGCGGAATCGATGATGCGGAATTTGGTTTTATCCTCCGATACCCCGGCTACCATGGCAATATGGCCCGATACCACTGCGAAGGAATACACTGCGCCCTTTTCCATCCGGGAAAGGATATCGCTTAAATTGGTGTAGAGATCATAGCGGGTTTTAAAGCCGAAATCGTTTCCGGCATGGCCGATAAGGGTGCTGTTCATGGTGCCCCCTTCCAGCAGGCAGAAAGCATAGGTTTCGGCCAGGGATTCGGGAAGAATTTCATCCCCGGTGTAGCCAAGCAATTGCAGGGCATGGGACAGGGCGAAGATGGCGCAGCCTGAATGCTCCAGGGTGCTGTGGCGGTATTTTTTATCCTGCCACCAGCCGTCCGACTGGCTGTAGAGCACAAATTCATGGGGCGCAGCTGCTTCCTCCGTAACGGAAAGGGCCGCATCCCCCAGTTTTACGGCAGCGGGGGCGGCGTCCGGGGGAAGCAGCATGGTCCATTTGGCGTAGCGCCCCGTTTCATCTCCGGGCACGCACCGGTCAATCTGGGCGTTTTCCGGGGTAAAGGATTGAATCAGCGCCCCGGAGGCATCCAGCACATGAATGGAATCGGCGGCTGCCGTCACCTGCACAGAAAGCAGGGTATTTTTTTCATCCTTCACCAGATGGGCGCTTTCTTCTGCAAAGGCGGCGCGCTCCGCCTCTACAAAGATTTCAGCAGTTTTTTTCCGGTTGGCGCCGTCTTTATTTTCAGCGGCAAACAGCAGCGTTTGGCTGCCGCTGCCCTGGAGGGGGATATCGATCAGCCATAAAAAATGATCCTCTGCCGCTTGCGCGTGCTCCAGGCCGAATATCAGAGGATCGCTCCAGGCGGCGGATGAAATAACCAGCTGATGGGCATCCAAAGAGGTTGCCACCCGGGCGGTGAGGGTATCCTGATAGGCTGTTCCCTGGGCTTGGTCCAAAGAAACCTCTTCCACATCCGCGCCCTGGGGCGTGGGAAACTGGAATATATATAGATACGCCCGGGCGCTTTGGCAGGAAAGGGTGATCTGGCCGGAGCGAAGCTGATTGGCGCTATTTTCCTGGGCAGCTACCACCAGGGTATTTTCCTCCTGATGGAAGGAAAAGAAATCGCCGGTTCCTTCTGCCGTCCAGGAGCCGGTGGCACCTACTTGAAAGCGCTTTTCGCCCTGAGCATTTTGCCAGGAATGAATGATATCGTCCTCGACCACCAGATAATCCCGGGCGCTGTTCAGAGAAATTTCCTCTTCCACGCCGTTTCCGGCGGACTGGGTTACCTGAAAATCTACGGATATTTTTCCGCAGGAAATTGTCACAGTGCCCTGACGCAGCACGCCTTTTCCGGGAGATGCCAGAAGGGTGAGGGAATCGCCGCTTTCCCCGCATGTGGGGCTTAAGTGGATAAAATCTGCATCGGTTTCAGCCGTCCATACGCCGGGGGAATGCACCGTCCATTCCTTCATGCCTCCCTGGGCGAAAAAAGCGCCGGTACTGCCTGAAATGCCAAGGCCCGGGCCCTCCTGGATGGAAAGGGAAAGCGCGGCTGAAGCAGGATTGCCCTGAGCGTCCGTTACCAGGGCCTGCACCTGCATATGGCCCGCCTGGCCAAAGGTATATTGGAAGGATGCTTCCGGGCTTTCCTGGCAGGCAATGCGCTCAGAGCCTGATACAACGGAATATGCATAGGAAAAGGGAGGAACGCCCCCTTCCACTTCTGCCAAAAAAGTTACGCTGTCCCCTGCCAGGATGCTTTCTTTCTCACAGGAAAGATGGCACACGGGAAAAGAGGTGATAGAAAAGGCGGATTCCGCCGTTTCCTTATTTCCTTCTTCATCCAGCGCTGCCACTCGCAGGGTGTAGCTTCCCTCTTGAAGGGGCCGGTAAGCTCCAAAGGATTGGGCTACGGGCTGGGTGGTAAACAGCTCTTTTCCGTTTTTCAAAACGGTGTATTGGTAGGATGCGGCCTTTGCCCCCAGAACCTCAAATTCCACCTGGCCCCCCAGGGTGGCGGTATCATTTTTCCAGAGGATTTGCACATCTGCCAGGGCCATGGCAGGCAGCAGGCACAGCGCCAGGAGAATACTGATCAGCCTTCGCATGGAAAGCCTCCTTTGTGGCTCAATATCTTTTTTATTATAGCACGAAATAAAGAAATGGAATGCAGTTTCTTCCGAAATTTACAAAAAAAGAACAGGCTTTTTTGCCTGTTCCTGAATGCTTTCAGGAGTCAGGGCCCATAATTCTTCCTGGGAAAGACGCTGCAAAAGCCAAGGCATTTTATCGGGAAAAAAGGTTTGCTTAAAGCCACCCAGCAGCGTGCAAAGGGCGGCGCAGCCCACGTTGGCGCGCACGGAAGGCACGGCGTCGCCCCCGGCCAGAGCGGCGCCAAGGGCGGGGCGAAGCTGGGTTACAAACATTTTTTCCGGGTCGTGGTGGATTTCTCCCTTCCACTGGCGCAATTGCTTTTGCGCGCTGCGCTGGTGCTTTGGCGCCTTTTCCCGCAGCATGGGCAGCAGTTCTTCTTCAATATATCGCATTTCAGGAAGTATAGAAACGCCTCTTTTCCTTAAAATTGTATGCCAATATCGTATCATATCCGGGCCGGGAATGCAATGCCGCGTTTTCTCAATGATTTTTTCTGCCATTTGGCATTTTTTTCAGAAAACCCCTTGCAATTTGGGAGAAAAGCCTTTATAATACCATATTGGCACATCCTTGCGTCCTACAAGGATAGGACGCCATACGTCCATGAGGAGGTGAAAAGAATGAACAAGTATGAAGTGGTGTACATCATCGACCCCGCCGTGGAAGAAGAAGCCCGCAAGGAGCTGATCGCCAAGTTCAACGACCTGATCGCCAACAACGGTGGCAGCGTTGAAAAGGTGGAAGAATGGGGCAAGCGCCGTCTGGCCTATGCGATCGATTATAAGACCGAGGGCTACTACGTGCTGGTCAACTTCCAGGCTGAAGCCGAACTTCCCAAGGAACTGGAGCGCAACCTTCAGATTTCCGACAGCGTCATTCGCTACCAGGTGATCCGTCTGCTGGAGCGTAAGGCTGGCGTGAAGCCCCGCCCTGTGCGCGTGGCTGCCCCCGTGGCCCCCGCTGCTGAAGCGCCCGTGGAAACCCCTGCCGCCGAATAATCGGGAGGAGCGAAGATGAACAAGGTCTTTCTGATTGGCAATCTCACCCGTGACCCGGAACTGCGTACTACACAGACCGGCATCTCCGTTTGCTCTTTCACCATCGCTGTGAACCGCCGCCGCCAGAGCAATGCCGAGGCGGGCCAGCCTGAAGCGGATTTTTTCCGGATCAGCGCATGGCGCCAGCTTGGCGAGATCTGCGCCAAGTATCTGGCCAAGGGCCGCAAGGTCAGCGTGGTGGGCACGGTCAGCGCCTCTGCCTATACGGGCAATGACGGCGTGGCCCGGGCCAGCCTGGAAGTGCAGGCCGAAGATGTGGAATTCCTCACGCCCCGCGGCGAAGCTGGCGAAATGCCCGCTTACGCGCCTGCTGCGGCTCCTGCCCCCCGGGCCAATCCCGGCTATGGCAGCGCACCCCAGGGCGGCGGCTTTGTGCAGGTAGACGAAGAAGAATTGCCTTTCTAATTGGAAATCGATAGAAGGAGGAAGCAAGACATGTCTGAAGATCGTGGCGAAAAGCGTCCGCGTCCGCGTGGAAAGCGTCCGCGCCGGAAGGTGTGCGATTTCTGCGTGAACAAGATCGAATATATTGATTATAAAGATGTAAACCGTCTGCGTCGTTCCATCAACGAGCGTGGCAAGATCCTGCCCCGCCGTATGACTGGCAACTGCGCCAAGCATCAGCGTCAGCTGAGCGAGGCCATCAAGCGCGCCCGTGCCATCGCGCTGCTGCCCTACACCGTAGACTAATCTTATATTCAAGAAGAACGTCGGCGAACACCGGCGTTCTTTTTTTGCAAAAAATTGATCGTTTTCTCTTTTTCCATCGTCATATATAGTGTAATCGCGATTATGGAGGAAAGGAATGTTCCATGACGGAAAAGGATTTTGACAGCCGGGTACGGGCGCTGGAAGAGAAAATGTATCGGATCGCTCGTTCTATGCTACGATCGGATTTTGATTGCGCCGATGCCATCCAAAATGCCGTATTTGCCGCTTGGAGAAGGCTTTCCACCCTACGGGAGGAGGAACGCTTTGAAAGCTGGCTGATGCGCATTTTGATCAATGCCTGCCGGGATTGCCAGCGCGGATATCAGAAGCGTAAGGGGGAAGGGCCCCTGGAGGATACGCTGATTGAAAGCGCACAGGGGATAAAAAACCTGGATTTGCAGATGGCGCTGCAGCGATTGCCTGAAAAATATCGCTTACCCGTGCTTCTCCATCATATGAACGGCCTTTCCGTTCCCCAAATTTCCCGGATTTTAATCCTGCCGCAAACAACGGTAAAGGGGCGTATCCGGGAAGGACTGAAAAGGCTGCGCACGATGCTTGAGGAGGATGAAGAATGAAGCTGGATTTTCATACGGCTTTCCCCCAGGTTCCAGAGCATGTGCATATGCGGCTGGAAAAAGCATTGGAGGAAAAAGAAACGATGAATGGAAAAAAGGCGAGGCGCCCTGCTGCTGCACTGGCTCTTGCTTTGGCGCTGCTGTTAGGGCTGATGGGCATTGCTTATGCTGCCGTGCATGCGGGCATTCTGGACTATCTGGTGGGTGGGGAAGAGCAAGCTTCCCAGGGGCTGATTGACAGCATTCAGCCTGTTGCGGCTACTGCGGCGGCGGATGATATCAGGATTGATTTGACCGGCGCTGTGTTTGACGGTGATCGGCTAGCGCTTTCCTTTACCATGGAAAATGAAAGACCGGAAGACATTGCCCTGGTCACGTTGGATACCGTCACCCTGAACGGCCAATGGATCCCGATTGATTTTCAAAGCTTTCTGGATCAGTGGCTGCCTGAAGTATTCAGCATGAATGAACCGGGATACGTGCGTAATCCCATCTCCGGGGGCATGCTCAGCGATTGGATCGATCAGGATTTCAGCGGCATTCTCCAGGGGGAAGCCACCTTTGTGGTGAGCCGTCCGGTAAAGCAACTGGCGGTGGTGGATCCCTGGATGTGGTATGATTTGGATCAGGTGATTCCGGAGGCAGCGTGGCGGCAGGATTACCAGAACAGGAAGGAAGCCGTGCTGGGATCGGGTGCGATAATTGCCGATGCATTTACCATGGAGGCAGGCTACTGGCTTTCTCAGGGGTATACGCCGGTGAACATCAGCGGAAGATTTTTGCTGGAAACGGCAGAACACAGGCATTTGATTCCCTTTTATGCGGGAGAGGGCTATGGAGAGAGGGCTCTTTATACCAACGTGACCAATCGAAGCGGGCAAATGATGGAAAGCGCCCGAATCACCCTGCCTTTTACCATCGATGCGGATGCAGCTAAATCCATTCGTATTGAACCGATGCTTTCTGATATTGCCCTTTCCAATTGCACGGTGCATTTTGAAAAGGTGCTGGCGACGCCCCTTTCCACCCTGATTCATATGAAGCTCTATCCTCTGGAAAATACCGAAGAAGCGGCGGATGAACTGATGCGCTGCTATCCCAGCCCCAGCCTGGTTTCTCCGGAAGGGCAAGCCATTGACTGGCTGAATATGGAGGGCATGGGTTGGGGAAGCGGACCTTCTTCCGATGAAGAGCAGAAATATTATGAAATCGGTATCTCCTGGGGCGGCATGGCCGAAATTCCGGATGCGCTGCATTTTTCCTTTGAATATGCGGATGAAGCGGCAGATGAACACATTCAAAAGCTTCGTCAGGAGTTTATGGAAAAAGTGGTGATTCCTCTAAGATAGTGAGTACAGAGTCAGCCTGCCAGGGCTGGCTCTCCTCATAAAAGCAGTGCTCCCCTCTTGCCCAAAACCGTTTCAGGATGTATAGTGGAGGAAGGAAAAATTTGTGAAAAGAGGCGTGACGTATGAAGCAGCAGCTTGAACAGACGAGACTGGAAATTCAATCCATTTTGGCGGACAAGGTGATTCCTTTCTGGTTGGAGCGAGCAGTGGATAAGCAATACGGTGGCTATCTCACTTCTTTTGATGAGAATGGAAAATTTGACGGCAATGGCGTGAAATGCATGGTCACCCAAAGCCGGATGTTATGGGGCTTTTCGTATCTTGCGCCTTTTGCCCGGGCGGAGGACTGGCCCCGCATGAAGGCGGCTGCCGATCAGGGATATGAATTTTTCAAAAAGTATTTCTTTGATCCTGTGTATGGCGGCGTATACTGGATGCTGAACCGGGATGGTTCTGTAGCGGATGCAGCCAAGCTGGTGTACGGCGAGGGCTTTGCGATTTACGCGCTGGCCCAGTATGCCATCACCTATCACTGTGCCGAGGCCTTGGCGCTGGCGGAAAGCATATTTGATTTGCTGCAAAAATATTGCGCGGATACCCGCTTCGGGGGCTATTTTGAAAATGTGGAGCGGGATTTTAGCCTGTCTCCCGCTGGAGCATATGCAGGGGACAGAAAATCATTGGATATTCACATGCATTTGCTGGAGGCCTTTACCACCCTTTACCAGGCAAGCGGCAAAGAAATCCATCAGAGGAAGCTCAAGGAAGTGCTGGATGTGATCATGGATCACATGGTGGATAAGGAGCAGGGCTTTGGCTACAATCAATTCAAAACAGATTTCACCCGGGTGCCAGCCATTGCTATCAAGCGCACTTGGAATGCAGAGAGGGAAACCAACGAAGCTTTGGAAGAGCCGGCAGATACCACTTCCTACGGCCATAATATCGAGCTTACCTGGCTGGCCGATCTGGCGCTGCAGAAGCTGGGCTGTGAGCGGGAAGGATATGATGCTGCCTTTGGCCGGATTCTTCGTCATGCCCTGGCCCACGGGATCGATTGGGAACGAGGCGGCGTATACCGGGACGGCGTGGGCTGCGGCCCGGCGCTGGTGTTGGATAAAGAATGGTGGCAGAATTTTGAGGCCATGACTGGGCTGCTCAACGGATACCGCATGTATGGCGGGGAAGAACTGGCTAAGGGATTTTTGAATGTGTGGCATTTCGTGAGAGATCGCTTTATCAATTTGGAGATCGGGGAAAGCCGCCAGATGCTGTCTGTAACAGGGGAGCCGCTGGTATCCAACCTGGGCAACCCTTGGAAGGGAATTTATCATACTGGGCGTGCGTTGGCTGTGTGCCTTGAAAATTTTGAACGCCTGGAAAAATAAACGGCCAAAACCAATGGGAGGGAAGCGGGCTGCAGCCCCGCTTCCCTCCCCGGCGGTATCGCATAAAATCACTGAGAAAATAAGAAATTAATCTTCGGGCACCATCAGGCCCAGGT
The DNA here is from genome assembly GCA_015056125.1 of Clostridiales bacterium. GTDB lineage: Bacteria > Bacillota > Clostridia > Christensenellales > Aristaeellaceae > RUG563. The sequence continues at coordinate 29,310 of SVGW01000023.1, forward strand.
TGCCGTCCTTGCGCAGATAAAGCACATTGGTGCGCTCGGTTTCGATATTGACGAATACGAAGAAGCTGTGGCCCAGCAGTTCCATCTGCAAAATGGCATCCTCCACGGCCATGGGGCGAACGGGGAAGGTTTTGGTGCGCACCACTTTGCGCTCGCCCGTTCCGTAGGCCGCGATATCTTCGATAAATTCGGCGGTTTCTTCTTTGTAGGCGTCCTCCCGCAATCTCTTTTCCAGCTTGGTGCGGTGGCGCAGAATCTGGCGCTCCAATTTGGCCAGGGCGCTGTCGATAGACATAAAGAGGTTATCCTTGCTGGAGGATTCAGCGCGGAGAGTGATGCCGTTGATGGGCACGGTGATTTCGCAGATGCGTTCATCCCTTTCCCGGCGCAGCCGCACAAACATTTCCGTATCAGGCTTTAAATAACGTTCCATGGTGGCGGTTTTCTTGGTGATCCGGTTGGTGATGCCCGGGGTGACAACCATGTTTTTCGCGGTGATAGTGGTTTTCATAAAAACACTCCTCTCATTCATATATGGCCGAAGCCGCTTCGGCTTTTTTCGCTCTCTCTTCTTCTTATGATTAAAGCATTCGACGGGCACAAAAAAATTCCTGCAAGAAAAATGGAAATAAACAAAATTTTTATTTTTAAATGGGCAAAATGGACAAAACAAAGGAAAAAAGATGATAAAACAAAGGGAAAAGGGATAAAATAAACCATTTAAATTGAAAACTGCCGCGGTTTTTTCCGCGGCAGTTGTGTTTTTGGATCAGCGCTTGCGCCGGTCGTTTAAGAATTGACCAAATTCGCTCCAGTTTTCCAGCGTCAGCCCGCAGCCCCGGGCCACGGCCTCCTGGGGATCCTCGGCCAAATGGCATTCCACCTTGAGGGCCAGGGCCACAGCCTCGCAAAGACCGCCCAGCAGGGCGCCGCCGCCGGAAAGCACGATGCCGGATTCAAAAATATCCGCCACCAATTCGGCAGGGGTATGCTCAAGCACGGCATGAATGGCTTCCAGCAGGGCCTGGAGGGGTTCATCCAGGGCTTCGGTGATTTCGTCGCTGGTGATGCGCATCACCTTGGGCAGCCCGGAGATCAGATTGCGCCCGGTCACTTCCATATAAAATTGCTCGTTTCGGGGCAGAGCGGAGCCGATATTGATTTTCAAATCTTCCGCAGTCAATTCGCCGATGAGAAGATTATGCTTGCGGCGGATATAGCGAATGATGGCGTCGTCAAATTGATCGCCGCCGATTTTCACCGTATCCCTCACGATGACCCGGCCCAGGGACATCACCGCGATTTCCGTCACCCCGGCCCCGATATCGCAGATCATCTGGCCATAAGCTTCGCCAATGGGCAGGCCTGCGCCAATAGCGGCGGCAATGGGCTTTTCAATCATTTGGGTGCGCCGTGCGCCCGCTTCAAACAGGCTGGTCATAATGCTGTGGCGCTCCACTTCATTCACCCCGGCGGGCACCGAAATCAGAACCCGGGGGCCGCCCAGCAGCCTTTTGCCCGCCACCTTGGTGACAAAATAGCGCAGCATGGCGCTTACCAATTCAAAATCAGCGATCATGCCATCCCCCAGGGGGCGCATGGCCACAATATTACCCGGGGTGCGCCCGATCATCCTGCGCGCTTCCTCGCCTACGGCGAGCACGTTGCGCGTATCCCGGTCAAAGGCGATAACGGCGGGCTCGTTGAGCACCACGCCTTTTCCTTTGCCGTAAATGACGACGCTGGCTGTACCCAGATCGACGCCAAGATCCAGAACCGTTGCCATGAAAGTTACTCCTCTTTACGGGAAAATTCGTGGATATATTCGCCACAAGATTGAAAAATCCTCTTTTTGGGGCGATTTATGGGAATGATCCGCCACTTTTTCGGAGGATTCTCCGAAAAAGGGCCCTCGCCTCACCACTTGTTTGGGTGAAAACACCCAAGGGAATGATGGGGCTGTATACCACTATACCACTTTTTTCCCGCCTTGGCAAGAAAGCGCCACGATTTGGCCGGATTACAAGTAGATATTAAAGAGCAGGGGATCCTTCTGGCTCCAGTGGTTGGTCCCGGTGGCATAGTCGCAAAGCATCATTTCCACGCGTTCATCGCCTTGGATGAATACGGCTTTGTAAGCATTGCGCACCTGATTATTTTGCACGGGCGTTACCTGGCAGGCATAGCCCTTTTGACAGATGCTGGGAGAATGATACATTTCTTCTTCCGTGGAGCCCACCCGCTTGCTCCGGGCGAGGAGCAAGGGGCCATAGAGCAGGGAAGCGCGCTGATCCCAGGTCATGATATCGGCAGGAATATCATTGCCTTGAATGAAACGGCGATAGGGCAGATCTTCCGGCGCAAGGGGCAGGGGCGCTTTATCCATTTCCCGCAGCCGGGGGTTCATATCAAATTGGATAGAAAGCACGCTTTTTCCGGCGGGGACGGCCGCGGCGTGATAGGTGCCGGCTTTTTCGGTGGCGCTATCGTTGACGAGGGTTTTTTTGCTCCAGGAGGGAATGCGCAGGAAAAGGACGGTGGGCTCCTTGACTTCGGCGGTGATTTCCACGTGCCCATCCATGAGATAGCTACCCCCGATTTCGATCTTTATCCCATCCAGGGTGCAGGCAAAATCGGTGTACATATTTACATATATGCCCTTCTCCCCCTGCATCACAAAGGCCTGGCAGGCGTTCATATAGCCCCGGGGCATGTTATTTACGCAGCAGTGGCTGTGATTCATGCTGGATTGGAAGGTGGCCACCTGATGCCGCCCTGCACTGCGCACCGCCCGGGCGCCCCATTTTCCATCGGCAAAGGAAGCGGCCAGAAAGGGATTTAAGAAGGCTTGCTCAAATACGTCCATGTATTCAGGGTCGCCGGTGAGGGTATAAAGCTCGTAGCACACCCGCATCCAGTGGAGCACGTCGCAGGGCTCAGAGCAGGAATTATCCCACTTGGCGGCCCCTAAGAACAGATCGTTGAAGCCCACGCTGAATACGGCGTTTCCCTCGTGCTCTTTCAATTGATGATAGATATTTTTGACGGCTACAAAATAATCTTCGTTGCCCGTTACCCGGTAAAGCTCCAAGAGCCCATCCAGGCAGCTCATCATTTCATAGGCTTTGGCCCAATGCTCCGGCTGGGGATACCAGGTATGCACCGGGGTATTTTTCAAGCCGTTTTTGATAAGATTGGGACAAAGATCATCCTCCCTGTTCCAATCCTGAGCAATTTCCAGGCAAAAATCCAGGTATTTTTTTTCTTCCGTGGCCCGATAAAGCAGCAGCATGGGCTTTAAAATGGAGCAGGATGGAAGGCCGGAAAAGGTGCCGGTAGCGCCCAGACGGATGTGGTTTTCTTTCAGCATTTCCAGCATCTGATCAGTGGTGCGTTTGGCCCCCAGGAGCACCCGCTCATCTTTGGTGAGCTGATACACTTCCATCAGTCCCCACAGGGTATACTTCCTGCACCAGATATTCCAGTTCCATTTACAGGGCCAACCCACGGCGGCCATGGCGGCTTCGGGATCGGGGGAAAAGCAATTAAGGGGATCTTGATAGGTGCCGATATAGCCGTTGGGATCGGCTGTGGCAATGAGATTCAGGGCTGCCTGCAGCAGAAACGCCTTTAATTCCTCATCCCTTTTATACTGGCACACCCGGCAGGCGCTGATCACCCATTTGCCCCAGAATTCTCCCCGCCACATGCCAACGGCATGCTTATCATCCTCCCGCAGGCGGAATTTTTCTTCCGTTTCGCCGTATATTTCCTGCTTGGCAAAATCAGAAAGCACCCGTTCATAAAGAAAAATATCCATCTGTTTCCCGATGGGGCCCATGAGGGAAAGATTGGACAGGGAAGGCGGATTGAGCTTATTTTTCACGGCGTCTTGCATAAAGATGCCTCCTATAAAACGAATTTTTCTACAGTATAGAGAATCTCTTTTGTCTTGTCAAGGAAGAAAGGTTGGGTTACAATAGGAAAAAGAGAAATGGGATTTGGAAAAAAGCGAAGAGTAGGAGGGAAGAGGATGCAGTGGACGGCAGGGCAGCAGGCGGCGATCGATGCAAGAAATGAAAGCGTGCTGGTGAGCGCGGCGGCCGGCTCCGGGAAAACGGCGGTGCTGGTGGAGCGAATGCTTTCCCTGCTTCGGGAGGGCGGCCGCATTGATCGGATGCTCATCGTCACCTTTACAAGGGCGGCTGCCGGAGAAATGCGGGAGCGCATTGGCAAAAGGCTGGAGGAGGAAGGGGCCCAAAACGCCCATTTGCGTCGCCAGGCCATGCGGTTAAATCGCGCTTGCATCTGCACCCTGCACGTGTTTTGCGCCCGGGTGCTCAGGGAGCATTTTGAAGCGGCGGAGATTGATCCCCTGTGCCGCATCGGCGATGAAGATAAGCTGGCCATGCTAAAAAAACGGGCTCAGGACGAGGTATTGGAAGCGGCGTACCAATCCCCCGATGAAGATCTCCAGGCCCTCTTTTCCCAATTTGAAGATGAGCAGATTGTGGAAATGATGGAGCAATTATATGAATTTCTCATGGCCCAGGAAGATCCCTGGGGCTGGGCGGAGGAATGCTGCCGGGAGGAAAAAGCGCAGTTAGAGGCCTGGATGCCCATTCTGCACGCTTTATGCGCCGAAAAATTGGAGGGCGCCAGGGAACTGATGCCCGAAATGGAAAAAATCCTTTCCCGGGGGGACGGCCCCACCCGCTATGCGCCTGCCTTTGAAGCGGATGCAGCCCTGATGCACGCCCTTGTGGAAGGGGCACAAAAGGGCACTCTCAATGGCGGGAAAACCTCCTTTTGCAGGCTCAGTACCAAGAAGGCAGGGCCAGGGGAAAACCCGGATCTGGCCGAAGCCTATAAGGCTCTTCGCAACGAATGGAAGGAAAGAATCAACGATGCCCGCGCTCTTTTGCCTGAAAATGCGGAAGCGGCCCGGGATACCCTTGCCCATCCCCTGCCCGCGCTCCGGGCGCTGTGCCAGCTCACCCGCGCCATGGAGGAACGATATTTTGCCTATAAGCAGAATAAAAATTACCTGGATTACAGCGATTTGGAGCATTTGACCTTAAAGGCCCTTGCGGATGACCGGGTGAAACAGGCGGTGGCGGGGAAATTTGACGCCCTGTTTATCGATGAATACCAGGATGTGTCGGGCATTCAGGAGGCCATTTTGCGCGCCCTTCACGAGGGGCAAAAGAATCTTTCCTTTATGGTGGGGGATGTGAAGCAGAGCATTTATCGCTTTCGCCTGGCCGATCCCACGCTGTTTTTGCAGAAATACCGGGATTTTTCTTTGCTGGAGGATGCACCCCAAAGAAAGATTCTTTTGCAGCAGAATTTCCGCTCGGATGAAAATGTGCTGCGTTCGGTGAACCAGGTATTTTCCCATGCCATGCGGGAAAGGGAAACGGAGATCGCCTATGATGAGGCCGCCATGCTGCGCCCCGGAGGCAATCAGCCCTTGGGCGCAGCTGTGGAAATTCATTTGATGACCGCCCAGGAAGAGGACGGTGGAGAGGGCGAGCTCACGGGCGGATATCGCTATGAGGCGGCCTTTGTGGCCCGGCGCATTCGGGAATTGATGCACACCTTTACCGTGCGGGATCAAGAGGGCACCCGCCCTTTGCGCTTTCGGGATATTGCCATTTTGCTGCGCTATGCTTCCGGGCGTGCGCCCCAGATTGCAAGAATCCTGCAGCAGGAGGGGATTCCCGTATACAGCGATGCCGACGCCCAGTTTTTTGATCTGCCGGAAGTGAAGGATCTTTTGAATCTTTTGCAGGTGATTGATAATCCTTTGCAGGATGTGGCCCTGCTTTCTGCCCTACGCTGCCCCTGCTTTGGCTTTGATGAAGAGGAATTAGCCAGGATTCGCCTGGTAGATCGCACCCCCGGCACGCCCTTTCACCAGGCATTTCTTGCACTGATGGAAAAGGAAGGGCCACTTGCCGAAAAAGCGAAAAAAACCTGGGAGCAGTTTGCTACCTGGCGTTTCCTTTCCATGAATGTACCGGTGGATCAATTGATCTGGCAGGTGATGGAGGAAAGCGGGCTGTATATGCGATCGGGCGCTTTGGAGGAAGGGGAGCTTCGCCAGGCCAACTTGCGATTGCTGGCTGAGCGCGCCCAGGGGGAATCTGCCCGTGAGGGGCTTTCCCAGTTTCTTCGGGAAACGGGGCGCATCCGCAGTAGCGATGACGGAAAATCCGCCAAAACTCTGGGAGAAAATGAAGATGTGGTGCGCATTCTCACCATGCACAAATCCAAGGGCCTGGAATTTCCTGTGGTATTTTTGATGGAATTGGCCCGACCCTTTAGAAACCGCCACGATACTCCCCTGCGCCTTCATGCCAAGCATGGGATGGCGCTGGAATATGTGGATGGGGAAAGAAGGGTCACCCGGGAAAGCCCTGCCGTGCAGGCCATGGACGGGGTGCTTTCCAAAGAGGCCCGGGCTGAAGAAGCCAGGCTTTTATACGTAGGCATGACCCGTGCCCGGGAAAAGCTGATTTTGCTGGGCTCCCCCCGGCAGCTATCCGCCGCCCGGGAGCGCTGGGCGCGCCCCGCTTCCGCCTATGCCGCCGGGGCGGCTACAAGCATGCTGGATTGGGTGATGGAAAGCTTGGGCGGATTGACAGAAGGCCAGGTGATTGGGGAAAACGGCAGCGTATGGCAGATGCAATTGGTGGCAGCGGGGGATTTAACCGCGCCCCGGCAGCGAATGCTGATTCAGCCCCCGGAAGTTTCCGATGACCCTGCATCCCCTGTGATCACGGCCCGGCTCAGCAGGGAAATCCTGCCCCAGCCGCCGCTGAAAACCTCCGTCAGCGCCATCGCCAAGCCCCTCCGGGAGGAAAAAGATGATTGGGAATCCCCCGGAGATAAGCGATTGCCGCCCCCGGAGGGCATTCGGCCCCTGTTCCTTGCGGATCAGGAAATCACCGCCGCCCAGCGGGGTACCATCACCCATCGGGTGCTTGGGCTTGTGGATTATGATATGGTGAAGGAGGGGAAACTTTCCCAGGCCGTGAGGCAGCTGGAAGAAAGAGGATTGCTTTCGGAAGGGGAAAAACAGAGCGTGCGCATGAATTGGCTCCGGGACTTTTTTGCTTCCGATTTGGGAAAACGGGCGCTGTCTGCCGGGGAAATTCACCGGGAATGGGCCTTTAACTTAAGGGGCGAAGGCCAGAGCCTGATTCAGGGCGTGATCGATTTATGCTTTCTGGAAGGAGAAGAATGGGTGCTGGTGGATTACAAAACCGACTGGGCAGATGAGGAAACGCTGAAAAAGCGCTATACTTTGCAAATTCAGTGGTATGCCCGGGCGCTGGCCATCATTACGGGGAAGCGAGTGAAGGAAGCCTATATATTCTCCCTCCGGGAAAATACGGGCTGGCCCGTTCCCTTGGAGAATTGATTGCGCTGCATACGGAAACGTGCTAAAATAAGAAGAAAAAAGGAGCGTTTATTAGGATGGAATATAAAATTATTTCCTGCGTAGAAAAGATTTTTCCCGATGGACGGGGTACGGACGGCGCGGCGCCCAAGCTTTCTGCCCTCAGGGGCGAGAGCATTTCTTTCCAGATTGCTTTCAGGGCAGAGGCGGCGGATTCCCCGTATTTCTGGCCGCAGGTGATTTCCCCGATTAAGGATTATATCACCGTGCGCAGGGTGGAAAGCGTGCCTGTGCGCATTTCCCGCACCATGGAAAACAGCGATGCGGATTATCTTTCTCTGGCACCTGGAATGTATCCTGATCTGCTGGTGGAACTCAAGGGCAAGGCTGTTCTTTGTCCTCAGGGCCAGTGGCGTTCTTTGTGGGTGGAGGCGGAGATTCCCGCAGATGCGGAAGCCGGCGTATTCCCCATAGAGGTTTCCTTTCAGCCCTTGGAGGGAGAGGAGATCATCCGGGCGAAGACGGAATTGGAGATCATTCCTGCCCGGCTTCCCGAGCAAAGGGTGATCCACACCGAATGGTTCCACGCCGATTGTCTGGCGGATTATTATGATGTGCCCGCTTTTTCTCAGCGGCATTGGCAGATCGTGGAAAACTTTGTAAAAACGGCGGTCAAAAGGGGCATGAGTATGCTGCTTACCCCCCACGTGACCCCCGCTCTGGATACCTATATTGGAGGCGAACGCACCACCGTGCAACTGGTGGATGTGAAAGTGGAAAAAGGTGAATACTCCTTTGATTTTTCCAAGCTCAAGCGCTGGATAGATATGGCCCTTGATTGCGGCATGAAATACTTTGAAATGGCCCATCTTTTCACTCAGTGGGGCGCCAAGGCCGCGCCCAAGGTGATGGCTGAAAAGGATGGAACCTATCAGCGCATCTTTGGCTGGGATACCCCGGCAGTGGGCGGGGAATACACCCGGTTCCTCCATGCGTATCTGCCGGAGCTTACACAAAAATTAAAGGAATGGGGCGTAGCGGAAAAGTGCTATTTCCATGTGTCGGATGAGCCCAATGAAGAAAAGCTGCCTTTTTACAAGGCGGCCCGGGAATCTTTGGGGGACTTGCTGGAGGGCTTCCCCATTATGGACGCCATGAGCCATTATCCCATTTATGAAGAAAGCCAGATTCAGTGCCCGGTGGTATCCATTAAGGCGGTGGAAGGTTTTCTGGAAAAGGGTGTAAAAGATCTGTGGGGCTATTATTGCTGCGGCCCCACCCAGATCATGACCAACCGCTTCCTGCAAATGCCCCTGCATCGCACCCGGGTCATGGGGATGCAGTGGTATAAATATCAGTTGGTGGGCTTTTTGCATTGGGGCTATAATTTCTATAATATCATGCATTCCGCCGCCCCTATCGATCCCCATTTGGATACGGAGGCGGGAGGCCATTTCCCGGCGGGGGACGGCTTTATCGTCTATCCCGGCCGAGATGGGAAGCCGGAAGAATCCATTCGCCTGATCGCCATGCATTATGCCTTCCAGGATATGCGGGCTCTTTCCCTGCTGGAAAGCCTGATTGGCCGGGAAGAAACCCTTCGTATCCTGGAAAAGAATGGAGAGATTACCCTGGAAAAGTATCCCCGCACAGGGGATGGGCTGCTGGCCCTGCGCACTTTGGTGAACCAGGCGATTCGGCAGGCCGTGAACGCATAAGGAGAAGGATATGGCTCGCTGCAGCTTTGGGAAAATTTCCCTGAAAGGGCATTTTGATCCTGTATGGCCCTTTGGCACCGATCTGTATGCCCGGCTCTTTTATCTGTGCGCTGGCGATCAGGAAGCCCTGATCGTGGCGCTGGATACCCTGTGCACGCAGCCCCGGGAAACGGATCGCTTTCGGGAGATGGTGGAAAAAGAAACCGGCATCCCCAGGGATCATATTTGGTATCACGAATTGCAAGTGCATGCCGCCCCGGATTCCGATCAATTAAAGGGCGTGTGGATGGATGGCCTGGCAAAGGCGGTGGCCAAGGAAGCCCTGCGCATCCGCGATCTTTCCATGCCCTTTACCTGCCAGGTGGCGGAAGCGGATCTTGGCATGCGCTATTCCATGAACCGGCAGCAGTATGTGGCCGGACTCGGAGGCGTTACCATTTGGACAGGGATGGAATTTGATGAAAAGATGCGCCCCTGCAGCCGGCATCCGGAAAGGATGCTTTTAAGGGGATATGAGCCCGATCTTCCTGTATTTGACCGGCCCATTCCCTTTGATAATCCTGTGGATTCCAAGGCGTATCTGTTTGTGTTCCGCAATGAACAGGGCGGCGTCATCGGCACCCTTTCCCGCTTTGCCGCCCATCCGGACGTGGCGGTGCTCTTTGAGCATCATCCCATCCCCCATGAGGAAAAATTAAAGCAGTATCATTATGATTTTGATTGGCCGGGCACGGTATCGGAGCGGATGGAGGCATTTTTTAAAGCACCCTCCCTCTATCTCAACGGCCCCTGCGCCGATCTTGCCATGAAAAAGGGCTACGGCACCATGGATACCTATGAAACATCGGCCCAGGAATGCAGAAGGCTCGGGAATGATCTGGCCGATGCGCTGCTGAAAGCCTATGAAAAAAAGCGGGGGTCCCTGGGCAATGCCGATAACCTGAAGGCCATTCAATTCCGGGTGGAATTGCCTATGCAGGATTGCATTCCCCGCAGCCTGAAAGAGCTGGACCACTGGGAAGAAAAAAAGCAGGAAGCAGAGGAAGCCTTCCAAGGGGCGATCCTGGAAAATGCCCCTGCCTACCGGGTGAAGCAGCTGGGAGATGATAAATGGCGCACGGACGGAATGCCCTATGTGGTCAAAAATATCTGCGGCTTTACGGAGGAAGAACTTAACCGGCGCACCGCTCCGGTGACGGTTTCCGCACTGCAATTGGGAGATTATCTTTTTGTGGGCGTGCCGGGGGAAAGCCTTTCTGAAATGGGTATTTGGCTGCGCTCCGCCTTTACCGGGGTGAAAACCATTCCCGTGGATCAGGTGAACGGCTATTATGATTATATGGTCACCCCCACCTGGCTCACCCTGGGGGGCTACACCTATTGGGCCAGCTGGATCAGCCGGGAAGCGATCCCGCTGCTCAAAGATGAAATCGTTAAAAAACTGGACGGATTTTTAGATGAGGAGAGGTGCTGATAAAATGAATGCAAAGGATAGACACGTGATCGTGGTATCGGTAGATGCTATGGTGTATGAGGATATGGAAACGCTGGCGAAATTATCCGCCTTCCAAAGCGTGTGGCATCGCGTGGCCCGGGTGAATCAGGTGAAATCCATCTATCCCTCCATCACCTATCCCTGCCATGTGACCATGGAAACGGGGATGTATCCCGATCGGCACGGCATCATCAATAATGAGCAGCCTATTATCGGCCAGCGCAACAGCCCCTGGCAGCATGAGCGCAGCCTGGTGAAGAGCAAAACGATCTTTGACTATGCCAAGGAAGCCGGGCTTACCACCGCGGCGGTATTTTGGCCGGTGACGGGCAACGATCCTTCCGTTGATTATCTGATCAATGAATATTGGCCCCAGACCCCGGAGGAAACGGGGATGGAATGCTTTAAAAATTCCGGTTCCAGCGAGGAAGTATTGGAAAAGGTGGTAAGGCCCAATCTGCCCATTCTGGATAACCACCACCGCCAGCACCCTTACTGCGATATTTTTATCATGCGCTGCGCCTGCGATATGGTGAGAAATTTTAAGCCCAATTTATTGATGGTGCACCCTGCCAATGTGGACGCCTACCGCCACCAGACCGGGCTGTTTACCGAAAAGGTGACCCAGGGCCTGTATGAAACCAACACCTGGTTTTTTGAACTGATGAAGGCCTGTGAAGATGCTGGCATCCTGGAAAACACGGATTTCTTCGTGGTCAGCGATCATGGGCAGATGAATATCCGCCGCTGTGTGGCTCCCAATGTGAAATTAAGGGAAGCCGGGCTCATCGATGTGGATGAGCAGGGCGAAGTGAAGGATTGGCGGGCCTTTTGCAAGGCGGCAGGCCTTTCCTCCCATGTGTATCTGAAAGATCCGGAAAATAAGAAGGATTGGGAAGAAACCAAGAAGATATTGGATGCTTTGTGCGCCGAGGAAGTGTACGGTATCAGCCGGGTGTACACGAAAGAAGAAGTCCAAAGGGAAGAACGCCTTTCCGGGGATTTCTCCTTCGTATTGGAAACGGATGATTACACTTCCTTTTCCAACGATTGGAAGCGGCCGATGGTAAAATCTTTGGATAATCAGAACTATCGCTTTGGCCGGGCCACCCATGGACATCTTCCCCATAAGGGCCCCCAGCCTACGCTCCTGGCCTTTGGCCCCCATATCAAAGAGGGCGTTGTGATGGAGAATGCGCATCTGGTGGATGAGGCACCCACCTTTGCCGGAGCGCTGGGCATTGAGATGCCGGGAACGGACGGCCGGTGCCTGAAGGAAATTCTGAAATAAAAGGCAGGGGAACGTGGGGGGCTTTGCCCCTCCGCCCCACCAGGGGCATTGCCCCTTGACCCTTTCTCCGGATATTGCTTGACTTGAATTGCAAGCAATGTGCCAGTGACGCTTGGGAAACGATTGTTGCCCACGGGCAAGGCGGCGAATACGCCGCCAGCCGGATGCAAAGCATCCGGGAAAACGAGAAAAAACGCCGAAGGAGAAAGCGTGTGAAGTGACCCCAAAAAGTTAGACAAATATGTCTGACTCAAATTGTTCAAGCAGCCAAGAGGGCTTGCTGTCTGTGTAATGCAGGCGGCAAGCCCTTTAGTTTTGCCTTGATCCGCCTGTTGTTG
>SVGW01000111.1 GCA_015056125.1 Clostridiales bacterium
GTGGCGGATACAGCGAAGCGGAGGAATCGAGCGAAAGGGAGAATTGCGACCGGTAGGAAGCAAGGCGACCTTTGAGCTCGCGGAATACGGCCCTTCGACGCATCCCAGGGGTTTTTTGACAGTCTGACGGCATGCCTCTTTTGAGGCATACCGTATTTGCAAAGCTGACCTATAGAACAAAACGCTCAGGGAACGCATTTTTGGGTCAGGCCCTGTCGGCACCGATGGCCTTGGTGAATTGCTTGGCGATATACATAGCGCCCACCACATTGGGATGGATTCGATCCCAAGCGATGTTGCAGGGATGCATATGCTCAAACAGCCTGTCCCAAGCGCTTTGCAGATCAATATATACCAGATGATATTTGTCTGCAATCTTCTTGACCACTGCGCCGTATTCATCCATTCTGGCGCGCATAGAATCCTGTTTCTTGGGTTCCATGAAATAGGGCGTCATCAGGATCATGCCTTTTACGTGAGGCAGCGTCTTTTCCACCAGCTTTACATAGGTAGCTTCAAATTCATCCAAAGGCACGTGGCGGGAGGGCATGGTGGGCGTATCAAACTGACGCCACACATCATTGATGCCGATCAACACACTCACCCAATCGGGCTTTTGCTCCATCACATCGGTATCCCATCTTTCATCCAGATTGCGAATCTGATTGCCGCTGATGCCCACGTTGATGAAATGCAGATGCAATTCCGGGTACATGCAGGAAAGCAGCGAGGATACATTGGCTGCATAGCTGGTGCCCCATGTATCAGGCCTGCCCTGGCCAATGGGACGGGCGCGGTTGTAATCCGTGATGGAATCGCCGATAAAGAGAACCCGGTCATTCTTTTCAAAAAGCATCTTCTTTTTCTCCTTTATTTGGTAGATATTTTCATGCCATCGTAACTGATTTTGAAATCAGGCAGCAGCATTTCCAAGTCTTCATAGGGCAAAAGGCCGTTGTGAGAAAAATGATTGGCAATGAAAACGGTGTGTTCATCTGCAGCGCCGCATTGAAGCAGCCGCTCCCTCATCCGTTCATTATCCTTGGCGCCCATATGCCCGATGTAATCCATTTCCAGATATCCGTTGGTGCAGTCCATAGAAATAATATCGATCTTTTTGCCTGCCAGGAATTCCATATCCGCAGGCGTAAATTCATCGGTATCGTGCGCGTAAAGGATCGATGCACCATCCTTTTCAATCAGATAAAAGAGGGCTTCCTCCTGGCGGTAATAGGTTTTCCCATCGCTGAATACCACCGGATATTCCGTGTTTCCGCTTTTATCCACAACATGCACAGCTTCCAAGGCCGTCACCCGATATCCCTCTATTTCTACCGTTTCAAATGGAATCATCCGCTGAAATTTCAGATGCTTATTGGTATTGAGCCAAGGCGCCAGCAGCTTTCCCACCCGCTCATTGCCGTATACAGTCACGGGCTGTGCATCATGGTCGGGATGCGCATCAGGCGCAGCAGTGCGATGTATATCAAAATAATAGAAATGATCCGAATGGGTGTGCCCGATCAGAATGGAATGCAGCTTGCTAAAATCCAAACCGTATTTCAGCATATGCATATAGGTATCGGGGCAAAAATCCAATTTAATCTTTCCATCGATCATTGCGCCGGAACGGGTGCGGATCTCTTTTCCGCCCTTTTCCCTGGCATAGCGGCATTTTTCACAATCGCAAAATACTGCAGGTGCGCCTTCTGCAGCTGCGGTGCCTAAAAACATGAGTTCCATACGCTGTTCCTCCGCATGCTTTTTTATATTATACGTTCATTATTTTTTTCTGTCAATCCGAGGGGCTCGCTCACTGATAAAGGTGGCACCCAAAATCAGTACAGCGCCGATCCAACCAAAAATGCTCACGTTTTCCTTGAGCAGTAGCGCAGAAAGCACTACCGCTACAATGGGATCAATATAGCTGAAAAGCGCCACCGTCTGCGCCTTCAGGCTGCCCATAGCGCCAAAATACATGGCGTAGGCAACGCCGGTATGAAGAATGCCCACCACAAGCATCATCACGATGGCAAGGGGCGTAACAGAAGCATTCATAAGCGTCGGCCCCTCTACCATCATCACATAAGGCACCAGCACCAGCGCTGCCATGCCCAATTGCACAATCGTTTTATCATATGCTGCAATCTCTTTGATTCTTTGATTGATCATTACCACGCTGGCATATAAAACCGCCGCGCCAAGCCCCAGCAAAATCCCCATCATTTCCTGGCTGCCCGCTTCATTTCCATCCAGCACGCCGGATACCATCACCATGCCAATGCACGCCACGAGAATGCAAGTTGCTTTTTTTAAAGTGAACCTTTCCTTCAGCACCAGGGGCGACAGGAGCAGCACGAACACCGGCGCCATATAATAGCATAGAGTGGCAGTGGCCACGGTGGTGTACTGGTAGGCTTCAAATAGCATGATCCAGTTAAAGCCAATCAGCGCACCGGAAATGATCAGCAGCTTTAAATTATTTTTTATTGCCGATCGAGACAGGGCCTGCTTCTTGATCTTCATAAAAGCAAGCAAAAATCCCATGCCAATAAAGCCCCGAAGCATGGCGATCACTCCGGAAGGCAAGGGCAGATATTTTCGAAAGATTCCGATGGTGCCAAAGATCACCATGGCTAAAATCAAATGCACCCTGGCCGTCTGATCTGCTCTGTGTGTGTTCATTCTTCATTTCTCCTTGAATTCTTCGGCTGCTTTGTTTATCTTCTTCTTTCACTGGGTATATTCCCAATGAACGAAAATAATTTCTTTTTCTGCATCATCCACTATTTTCCTGCAAAGGAGGAAAAAAATATGTCGCCTCTCATTCTTGCCCTTCTTGGCACCACCTTCACCTTCCTGGCCACCGCCCTTGGCGCCGCCACCGTATTCATCTTTAAAAAAGATATCACCCCGAGCCTGCATCGCGCCTTCCTGGGCTTTGCAGCCGGGGTGATGATTGCAGCCTCCATCTGGTCGCTGCTGATTCCTGCTATGGAAATGGCGCCGGAGCAGGGCCAAAGCGAATGGCTTCCTGCGGCAGGCGGGCTTATATTGGGCGCTGCGTTCCTGCTTCTATTGGATCGGCTGCTTCCCCACCTGCACCTGAGCAGCGAAAAGCCCGAAGGCCCCGTATCCTCCTTCCGTCGCACCACATTGCTGGTATTAGCCGTTACCCTGCATAATATCCCGGAAGGGCTGGCTGTGGGATTAGCCTTTGGATTAGCCGGCGGAAGCAGCCCCATGTCCTTATCCGGTGCGCTGGCACTGTCTCTTGGCATGGCGCTGCAAAATTTTCCGGAGGGCGCCGCTATCTCTTTACCTCTCAAAAAAGAAGGCGTCAGCAATGGCAAAAGCTTTTTCTACGGCGCGCTCAGCGGCGTGGTAGAGCCCCTTGCCGGGGTGACGGGCGTATTGCTGGCCGGCGGCATTTCCTCCCTGATGCCCTGGATGCTGGCCTTTGCTGCGGGGGCCATGCTCTATGTGGTGGTAGAAGAAATGATCCCGGAAGCTCATCTTGGCGAGCATAGCCATTTGGGCACGCTAAGCGTGCTGGCCGGGTTCCTGGTGATGATGATCCTGGATACGGCCATTGGCTGATCCTTCATCTTCATCCCAGGCAAGATAGGCCCCCTTCATGGGCGATACCGCATGATCGCTTAAAATTCTCAATACGCCGGAAGGATATTTCCGCTTCCTGGGCTGCCATATTTTCCTGCGCTGCTCCAGAACGGCAGAAATTTCACCCGGCGTTTTTTCTTCGCCTTTTACGCCAATGATTTCAAGGCTTCTCCCCGGAATATCAATGCGGATCAGGTCCCCTTCCTCCACCAGAGCAATGGGGCCGCCATCCTGAGCTTCCGGGCTGCAGTGGCCGATCACCGGCCCGGTGGACGCCCCTGAAAAGCGTCCGTCCGTAATCAGGGCAATGCTTCTCCCAAGCTCCGGATCCGAGCTGATGGCTTCGCTGGTATAAAACATTTCCGGCATGCCGCTGCCCCGGGGGCCTTCATAACGAATCAGCACCGCATCGCCTTTTTGAATTTTATGGTGCAATACCGCATCCAAGCATTCCTCTTCGCTGTCAAATGGCCGAGCTGTAAGCACCGCCTGAAACATTTCCTTGGGGCAGGCAGTATGCTTGATCACGGCGCCGTCCGGCGCCAGATTTCCCTTTAAAATGGCAATGCTTCCCCCTGTGCTAAGCGGAATATTCCAGGGGCGAATAATATCCTGACGCGTCAAGCTCAAGCCGTATTTTTCATTAGCTGCATCCAGCCATTTCTGGCATTTATCGTAAAAGCCGTTTTGCCTAAGTTCATCCAGGTTATCTCCCAAGCTTTTTCCCGTTACCGTCATGGCGTCCAGATGCAATAGATGCCGCATTTCCTCCATTACGGCGGGTACGCCTCCAGCATAGTAGAAGAATTCCGCCGGCCATTGCCCTGCCGGTCGCAAATTCAGGATGAAATGCGCTTTTCTATGAAGCACATCAAAGGTATCTCCATCGATTTTGAGGCCCAGTTCATGGGCAATGGCGGGAAGATGCAAAAGGGTGTTGGTGCTGCCGGAAATGGCAGCGTGCACCAGAATAGCGTTTTCCAAGCTTTCCATGGTGATCCATTGCCGGGGCTTCCTCCCTTCCCTGGCCATCTCCACCGCCCTTCTGCCCGCCCGATAGGCATATTCCAGCAAATCCGGGCTGGTAGCAGGAAGCAATGCGCTGCCAGGCAGGGAAAGCCCCATGGCTTCCGCCATAATCTGCATGGTAGAAGCGGTGCCGATAAAGCTGCAGGCGCCACAGCTGGGGCAGGCGTTTTCCTTGGCCCAATTGAGCCTTTCCTCGCTGATCTCGCCCCGTTCATATTGTGCGCTATATTTTCCCAGCTGCTCCAGGGTGAGCAATTCAGGGCCAGCGCACATCGTGCCGCCCGATACCACAATGGAAGGAATATTCACCCGGGCCAGGCCCATCAGATTGCCCGGCAGCCCTTTGTCGCAGCTGGCGATAAATACGCCCCCGTCAAAGGGCGTGGCATTGGCATGTATCTCGATCATCCCGGCGATCATTTCACGGCTTACCAGGCTGTAATTAATCCCATCCGTACCCTGGCTTTCCCCATCGCAAATATCCGTGCAGAAATACCGGGCGCCAAATCCGCCAGCCTCCTTAATTCCCCGTTTGGCCGCTTCCACCAATAGATCCAGATGCCCGCTGCCCGGGTGGCTATCGCCAAAGGTGGATTCAATCAGAATCTGAGGCTTTGAAAGATCATCCTTCCTCCAGCCCGTTCCCAGGCGAAGCGGATCCATTTCCGGAGATATTTTCCTTATTTTCTGGCTAATCAATTCCATTTTTCTATCCTTCCGCCGAAAGATCATCCGGCTAAGCATTCTATATGTAGTATATCATTTTTCTCTTGATCCCGCAACAGAAAAAGGCCCCGCAAAAAGCGGGGCGTAGTTTGTCGAAAAAGTATTTTCGACAAACTGCGAATGGAAGTCAGCTAAAGCAGTCTTCCATTCGATCCATCACATTTACTGCAAAAATGACTTTCCAGCCCTGTGAAAAGGGCTGGAAAGCCTATT